>DAOQRQ010000228.1:0-5242 GCA_035355815.1 Ferruginibacter sp.
CTGGGTGGTTATATTGCCCAGGAAGAACAGTCAACCAGCAACGAAAGAACAGAAACGGTGATCACGATCAAAGTGCCCGTTGACCAGTTTGAAAATATGATCAACCAGTTGCCTGCAGAAGAAGATAAAGTGCTGGAAAGAAAGATAAGCACCGAAGACGTTACCGGGGATATTGTAGATACGCAGGCAAGACTGGAAACAAAAAAACAATTGCGAGCCAAATACCTGGAATTCCTGAAAGAGTCGAAGAAGATGGAAGACGTACTGCAGGTACAGAACAGTGTGAACAATGTGCAACAGGAGATAGAGTCGGCAGCCGGGCGTGTGCAATCGCTATCACGGCAAGCGTTGTTCAGCACCATTAATCTCACATTTTATCAACCGGTGGCAGGTTATACTGCTGCGGATGCAGATCCATCGTTCTTAACAAGGATGGGTAACGCTTTTAAAACCGGGGGAAGCTGGATAGCTGACCTGTTCGTTGGAATGATATCGGTGTGGCCCCTGCTGCTGCTGACAGCCGTGATCTATTTTGGCTGGAAGAGAGTAAGAATAAAACAACCTGTAAACAGTTGAACATTGCTGATTGAATATTGTGTATTGAAAATTTAAACTTGATCAGCGAAATATTCAATACACAATGTTCGATTTTCAAAAAAAACATTACCTGAAAATAACCGTACCCAGTTGTTTGGTGAGCTCAATTTCCATCTGTTTCAGATGCTGGTGTGTTTGTACCAGCATCAACTGTTCTTCGGAGGATGCGGCTCTTTCCAGGTCACGTTGGTTCTCGTCCATCAGTCTTTTAATTTTACGCAGCTTGAGGTAGTTGAGCGTAGAGAAAACCTCTTCGGCAAATAATTCTTCCCGGGTGGGGATATGGCCTTCAAAATGTTCTTTCCAGTTGGGACTTATTTCGTAGTTAAAATCCATGATGCTTACCACCAGCGAACTCATCTTCAGGTCATCGTGGTACAGAAAATTTTTGGCAGTGGGTTCTATGCCGGCCTCGTACCATGCTTTGTAGGTGGTATAAACCCTAACCAGTTCCCGGTTGTCGATCAGTTCTTCCAGGTGATTTTCTTCCATCTCTTTAAAAATGTATTCAGCCACTTTTGTTTCTTCGTTCCATTGCTTCATACCAAATTCCAGCAGGCTCCGGATCATGGCCTGTTCGTGTATCTCGTCTCTGTTGAAAAGGGCCAATGTCTCTGCATCGGCTTCCGGTGTTTCCTGGCCGGGCGTATCATCGCTGGCAAAACGCTGCTCCCGGTTTGCACGGGCGTCTTCCTTATTTACCTTTTCCCGGATGAATTTATTCACCAGTGCGTGCAGCCCGCTTTCTTCTATCTTTAAGATCTCGGCGCATTGCTTTATATAATCCTGCTGTTTGGTAAAGTCTTCGGCCTTGTTCACTTTGGAAATGGTTTCGGCCACCTGGTTAACAACGATCGATTTTTTATTGCTGTCGTTACCGGCATCCTTCAACGCAATGTCTAATTGAAAAAGAATGAAGTCTTTTTTATTGGCATTGATGAAATCGATGAAAGCAGCGGCGCCCACTTTATTTACATAGCTGTCGGGATCTTCCTTATCCGGTATCAACACCAACCGCACATTCAGGCTTTCTTCCAGGGCCAGGTCAAGCCCACGCAGGGCAGCTTTAATACCGGCGCTGTCGCCATCATATATAATGGTGAGGTTGTTGGTATACTTTTTTATAAGCCGCAGCTGATCGGGTGTAAGCGAAGTACCGCCGCTTGCCACTACGTTTTCAATACCGGCCTGGTGCAGACTTACCACATCGGTATATCCTTCCACCAGCAAACATTCGTCGGCCTTGTCAATGGCCTGGCGGGCAAAGTAAGATCCGTACAGGATCTTGCTCTTTACATAGATCTCGTTCTCCGGGCTGTTGATGTACTTGGGCGCTTTGTCGTTGCTTTTGATGATCCTTGCGCCAAAGCCCAGCACTTTGCCGCTTTGGTTATGAATGGGGAAGATGATGCGGCCCCGGTAATTATCATAGGCATTGCCGTCGCGGATATTTACCAGCCCGGTCTTTTGCAGGTATTCAAGACTGTATTGATTGGCCAGGGCAGCTTTGGTAAAACCGTCCCTGGCCTCGGGGTTAAAACCTAACTGGAACTTTTTAATGATCTCTTCCCGGAAGCCTCTTTCTTTTAAATAGCTCATGCCGATATCTCTTCCTTCTTCGGAATTGAATAGATAATCGCTAAAGAATTTTTGTGCAAAACTGTTGATGATGTACAGGCTGTCGGCTACCTGCTGCTGTTGTTTGAACTCCGGGCTGGTCTCTGTTTCTTCGATCTCTACATTATACCTGGCGGCCAGCCAGCGAAGGGCTTCCACGTAACTGTATTTTTCAGCTTCCATCAAAAAACTGATGCTGTTGCCGCTGCGGCCGCAGCCAAAACATTTGTATATCTCTTTGGAAGGCGAAACCGTGAACGAAGGCGTTTTTTCGTTATGAAAAGGGCAGAGGCCCAGGTAATTGGCGCCCCGTTTTTTAAGCTTTACGAAGGACCCCACGATCTCCACAATATCGATGCGGCTGAGAATTTGCTGTATGCTGTTTTGTGATATCACCTGCCAGATAATGAACCTGTAATTTACGCTTCTTTGATTTACCCGTTGCGGGTATTTTACTTTTTGGGCAGCAAATATAAAAGCCGGCTCTGATTTGTGAAAATTTGCCCTTAAAATCATCCTGCATAACAATAATAATTACCTTTAACGCAAAAAAAGTGAAATCATGAAGAGTAAAATTTTAGTATTGATGCTCATGCTTGTCGGGCTGGTAAGCCAGGCACAGGACCTGGATAATATCAAATTAATGCTGCAGCTTCAACAGTTTGATAAGGCAAAACCCGAAATAGATAAATACCTGGGCAGTGAAAAAAATGCTGCCAAGGCGCCGGGTTGGTATTATAAAGCATATATCTATGGTAACCTGGCACGTGCGGCAGGTAAAACAGCCGAAGAGGTTAAAACCCTCAGCCAGGGCTGTTTTGATGCCTTTAAAAAATACCTCGAACTTGATCCCAAAGCACCGCTGACAACGGAAGAGAATAACTCCACTATCTACAACCTTTATTACGGTCTTTACGACCAGGGTGTTAAAATGTATAATGCCAAGGATTATACAACATCATGCGATTTCTTTAAGCAAACACTTACGGTGCATGACTATGTTTATGGCCGTGGCCTCAATGGTCCCAACGGACTTAAATTTTCGGCACACGATACCGATATCGTGTGGAACCTGGCAGTACTCAGCAATGAATTGAAGCGTACCGATGAGGTGATGGTATATTATAAGCGCATTGCCGATGCCGACCTGGGCGACGAGAAGTATGCCGAGGTATATGATGAACTGGTAAAGAATTCCCGGAAAGAAGGCAACAGGGAAATGTTTGCGAAATATGTTGCCCAGGCAAAAAAACATTATCCCACCGATCCGTACTGGGAAGCTGTGGAAATTGAATATGCATTAAAAGGTTTGGAGAATGAAGAGTTATTCAGGGCCTATGACCAGCAGGTTCAGAGCCATCCCAACAGCTACATGGTTCATTTTAATTATGCTTATGAGCTAACGAAATACATTTACAGCGACAGTCTTACAAAGGGAAAGGATATAGCTGCATGGAAGAAAAAGATACCTGAACTTTTACAAAAAGCCATCTCTATCAATTCCACCGTTGATGCAAATATGATGCTGGCGAATTACTATTATAACACCTCATTCGACATACTGGATGAAGCGAACAAAATAAAAAGCACCAAACCGGATGATGTAAAGAAAAAGAATGACCTGCAGGCTTTGAGCAAATCAACCCTGGCTGAAGCCATTCCCTATGGCGAAAAAGTGGTTGAGTTGTTCTCGAAGTTAACTACCCATAAAACGTCGGAAAAGATCAACTATAAGCAGGTGCTGGATGTACTCATTACGGCGTATAAACAAAAAGCCGATGCAAAGAAAGTAGAGGAGTACACAAAGAAAAAAGCAGAAGCAGATAAACTTTAAAATAAAACGGACATAAAAAAGCCTCCTGCAAAACAGGAGGCTTTTTTATGTGGAGAAATTTCTTACCCGTCTCTCCTCATCTGGAATACCGGCCCGCCGCCATTCTGCATATCTTTCATGGGTTTTACCTCGATGTCTTTTGGTATTTCAAATTCTTTATCGCTTATCTCTTTGTCGGTAACCAGTTTGGTTACTTCCACCGTCATGGTACGGCCCCTTCCCATGTTTCGTTCATATTTCATGGGAAAACCGTCCAGCTTATCCATGCCATTGCTGCCCGCTTGACTGGTAAATCCGCCAAAACCTCCAAATGACCCGCCGGTGCTGGGTATGCCCTGCAGTTTAAAATCGGGGCAATACCAAACCTGAGTGGTATCTTTTCTTCCGTTGCCCCGGGTTGCAATGATCAATGCTTTTTTACAGTCGTATCCCGCTATTTTCTTTGATTCATTTACGTATTCAACATTGTACTCAGCCTGCCTGCCCGAAGTTGCATTGGGGTTCCTGCCCTGCATCATGCTGTCTACCCGCTTTCTCATTTCTTCCTGCTCGGCATCGGTGGCATAAAAGCCGTTCTTACGTCCCATCATTTCCATGATGGTGGTGGTTATCTTTTTTGAATTGTCACGTATCAGGGTTGTTCTTCCCATCTCGCTTTCGGAGAATGTTTTTACCAGGTCGTTCTTCAGCCAGGTGGTGGTCTTTGTTTCACCATCTCCGCCAAAACGCATCACCCTTACCTGGTCGCCGCTTTCGGAGGTAAAGTTACCGGCAGGGGCATCATCACCCTCAGGGGCAACAATGATTGTTTTGGTGGTAATGGTAGCCTGGGTTAAAACCTTGGGTTGGGCATAGGTCCCCGCCGAAACAGCAAGCAATAAAAAAGTAATGATTCTCTTCATAAAAAAAATATTAGGCGCCAAAAATACGAGTTGATTCGTAATATCACTGTTGCTCCCCGAACAGAGCCTGATTTTAACAAAATATATAATTCCTAAAACTGTGCATAACTAACTGTTTTGCTGTAAAAAATCAAAATTTTTGAATGATTCATTCCATTATATTTGCCGTCTGACTAAAAACATAGAAAAAAGTGCGTTTAAAGAGTCTCGAAATCAAAGGATTTAAAAGTTTTGCCGATAAAACCGTACTCAATTTTGACGAAGGAATAACCGGGGTAATTGGCCCCAATGG
>DAOQRQ010000229.1:0-5232 GCA_035355815.1 Ferruginibacter sp.
CCGCTTCATATCATTTACCAGCTGGATGGTAAGCTTGCAACCGGTGCATCCGAGTGGGTGCCCCAGTGCAATGGCACCGCCGTTGATGTTTACGATATCCGGGTTTAAGTTGAGTGTTCTGATTACTGCCAATGCCTGCGATGCAAAAGCCTCATTCAGTTCTATCAGATCAATTTGAGAAAGGTTCATGTTTGCCTGCTTCAACACTTTGGGTACGGCTTCCACCGGGCCAATGCCCATGATGCGTGGATGAACGCCGGCGCTTACACAATTCACCAAACGGGCAATGGGTTTTAAGCCGAGTTCGTTTATCATCCGTTCGCTCATCACGATAACAAAAGCAGCGCCATCGCTGGTTTGGGAAGAATTACCGGCGGTAACGGTCCCGCCCATGGCGAATGCCGGTTTAAGTTTTGCCAACCCTTCAGGCGATGTATCGGCCCTTACTCCTTCATCCGTATCTATAACAAAACTTCTCTTTTGTTTTTTTCCTTTTCCATCCAGGTAAACCTCTTCTACATTGATCGGTAAAATGCCGGGTTTGAAGAAGCCTTCTTTGATGGCATTACCTGCTTTCAGGTGACTGTTATAGCTAAACTGGTCCTGGTCTTCGCGGCTCACATTGTATTCTTTTGAAACTGCTTCAGCCGTTAAACCCATGCTTAAATAATAATCCGGATCGGTTGCCGTGATGGCATAAGAAGGAACGGTTTTCCACCCGGCAGTTGGTACCATGCTCATGCTTTCAGTTCCACCGGCAACAATGCATTCGGCCATGCCGGTGCGGATCTTTGCGGTGGCCATGGCAATACTCTCCAACCCGCTGGCGCAATACCGGTTGATGGTAATGCCTGGCGCATGAATACCAACGGCTCTTGCCGAGATCATCCGGCCAACCTGTAAGCCCTGCTCTGCTTCAGGTACCGCATTGCCAACAATAACGTCATCCACTCTTTTTGCATCTAACTGCGGCACGCTTGCCAGCAAACCTTTGATCACATCAACGGCCAGGTCATCGGGTCTTGTAAAGCGAAACCCGCCTTTTTTACTTTTGGTTACGGCTGTACGGTAGCCGGCTACTATGTATGCTTCCTGCATGTAAAAAGTTTTGCCCCCATCCCCTAAAGGGGGGTTAAGAAATCAGAGTCTTTAAAGCCCCTTTAGGGGATGGGGGCATTTAGTTGTTTATGCAACTTTCGATATCAAAGTTATAATTTCTGCCCCAAACCAAAAAACTGGGGCCGGTAACTTAATTTTGCGGCGATGTACAAGCTCCTCCGCTCTTTCTTATTTCTGTTTGACCCCGAATGGGTGCATTACTTTTCGATGAACAGCCTGCGGCTGCTGTGCAAAGTTCCAGGCATAAAAAATCTATTAACCAGGTACTTCCGGCCTGAAGGAAGTATTCAATATTCAATATTCAATATTCAATTCCCAAACCGGGTTGGCCTGGGTGCCGGCTTCGATAAAAATGCAAAATATTTAAATGAACTGGAAGCATTGGGTTTTGGATTTGTGGAAGTAGGAACAGTTACTCCCCTGCCCCAGGCTGGTAACGATAAGCCCCGGTTATTCCGCCTGCCAAAAGACAAGGCACTCATTAACCGGATGGGGTTTAATAATGACGGTGTTGAAGCGGTGGTTGAAAGGCTTAAAAAAGTCAAAAATCAAAAATCAAAAATCAAAATTGTTATTGGAGGAAATATTGGAAAAAACAAGGTTACGCCAAATGAAGATGCCTGGAAGGATTATGAAAAATGCTTTTTAGCCCTGCACGAGTATATAGATTATTTTGTAGTGAATGTGAGCAGTCCAAACACACCGGGACTAAGAGAATTACAGGAGAAAGATGCCTTGCATAAGATATTGACGAACCTGCAAAATCTAAACGCTAAATTTCTAAACCCTAAACCAGTTCTTTTAAAAATAGCTCCTGACCTTACAACTGAACAGATCGACGATGTAATTGCATTGGCTCTTGAAATAAAACTGGATGGCCTGGTTGCATCAAACACTACCATCAGCAGGGACAAACTTCAAACTTCAAACCTCAAACTTCAAATCATCGGCGCTGGTGGCGTTAGCGGTTTGCCCGTAAAAGCAAGAAGCACCGAAATAGTAACGTACATTCATCAAAAAACCGGCGGACAAATTCCCATCATCGCAAGTGGTGGTATCTTTACCGGAGCAGATGCAAAAGAAAAGATAGATGCAGGTGCTTCGCTGGTGCAGGTTTGGACCGGTTTTATTTATGAGGGACCCGCTATCGTTAAGAACATCTGCAGGAAAACAGGTACTATTCAATAATAAATATTCAATCTTCAATAATAAATGGAACATCTTTTTACATCGGAAAGCATCATCAGTTTTTTCATACTTGTTGTGCTGGAAGTGGTACTTGGCATTGATAACGTAATTTTTGTAAGCATCATACTTAATCGCTTAGAAAAAATAAAAGATCAAAAAAAGGCCCGCCGTATGTGGATGATCACTGGAATCATCTCACGCAGTTTATTGCTCATGGGGCTTGGCTGGTTACTTTCTCAAAAAGGAAAAGCCGTGTTCACCATTGCCGGTAAAGGCTTCGATCTGGCAAGCATTGTAATGCTTTTGGGCGGTTTATTCCTCATTTATAAATCAGTGATGGAGATTCACCATAAACTGGAAGGAGAAGACCCGAATGCTGCAATGCAAAAAACAAAAAAAATATCACTGGCAAATGCCATCGGGCAGATCATGCTGATCGATGCGGTGTTTTCATTCGACAGCATCATCACCGCCGGTGGTACGGCAAAACATGTAGAGATCATGATCGCTGCGGTAGTGATCGCTATGGCCATTATGTTCTTATTCAGCCCGGCCATTTCCGGCTTCATTCATAAACATCCTACACTAAAAATGCTGGCGCTTTCTTTTTTGGTGATGATCGGCCTGAGTTTGATCATTGAAGGATGGGATAGTGAAGCAGCGCACCAACTAAACCTGAAAAATTATATCTATTTCGGTATGGCATTCTCCTTTGTTGTGGAAATGCTGAATATGGTGATGCGCAAACGGATGGCAAAGAACAGGGTGGTTGAATTAAACGAACCGATGCTGGATGATCTCCCAGAAAAAAAATAACCCGGCAATCAGTATAATTGCATTTTGTGCTATTGCATTTATTGTATCACCGAATAGTAAAAGTCCAGGCCCGGCGCTGTAATAAGTGCACCTGTGACATTCCTCAGGCGGAACTCTATTGCTCCGGTTTGCGCCCTTGCCCACGCAATTACAACACCATCGGGCAGAGCAGCCGAAGGTGAAACTGACACAACCGCATCTGCTGCTATATTAGGTAAGAAAAAAGTGTAGGTGGTACCGGAATTTGCGGCTAAAAATATTGTTGCTATTGATATAGTGTCTCTTAAGATGGCATAATTAACAGTACCGTTCGTTCCCAGTTTAAAGGTTCCAGCCGCATCCAGTTTAGCCTGCGGTGCGGCTGTATTGATACCCAGTTCCCCATTATTTGTCAGGCGCATGGTAGTGGAATTGGCAGCGTTTCTCCACTGGTATTCATCATCTGTTCCAAAGGTTCTGAACTTCATGGAGCCATCATACACCATACTTGCATAATCGGTATTGCTGACATTCTCCAGGCGGATATGCATATCATAAGTTGCTTCTTTTGCTTTTAAATGTAACAGAGCTTGTGGTACACCGTTGGCAACATTAATTCCTGTCTCGCCTTCTTTGGTAATGATAAATGCATTTCGCCTGTTGCCTGTAGTGCCGTTGCCTATCACAAATACCGGATCGGTAGCTACCCAGGCAGTTGAACTGCTTGAAGTGGTATCATTATACCTACCCATCACAAATGAATTGTATGATTTTGCACGGGTAAAGTCTCCAAAGCATACAGTTTTATCGCCATCAGCCGTGGAAAAATAACCTTTTACAAAAGAATTTTCGCCACTTGCTGTAGAAGCAAATCCAAAGGAAGTTGAATAGTCGCCCGTGGCATATCCATTTTCCCCGATGCCAACCGATGACCTGCCGTACCCAACTGAAGACTGACCCATGGCTACGGAATACAAACCGCTGGCATGACTGGTTTGGCCGGCAGAAAAGCCATAATTTCCATGTGCAGATGTATTATACCCTAAAGACACAGCATAAGTGCCTGTAGCATAACAGAAATATCCTATCGACGTAGCATAATTACCCTTAGCCCTGGTACCGTAACCGGCAGCAAACGAGTAGAGGCCTATACTATCCTTATCCCAATTTACAGGTCCCGCCCTGCCTGCCCTGAATGCAGCCTTGGCGGGATACCACATCATTCTTATACCATCGCCGCTTTGTGGCGGATCACCCGGCGTAACCGGTAATGCTGCTGGGCCGCTGAATAATACACTGCTGTCCTTCACATGCAGCATGGCCAGCGGTTTGGTAGTGCCGATACCAACATTAGCTTGTGCTGTTGCACCATTAACACCATTAATGGAACCCAGCACAAGCGCATTGGAAGTATCAACAGCAGCCAGGTACCCGATAGCGCCTGCATTGCTGAGGTTGTTCTTCAGCACGTCGGCATCTGAACCAATAATGGTATTGCCCGAACCTGATACATTAAAGTTGCCTGACTGGTAACCTGCAAACAGATTATCATTACCGGTATTACTATAACCGGTCAAACATCCGGCTAATGTATTTCGCTGGCCACTTACATTGTTGTACCCCGAAAATTCGCCCAGGAAAGTATTGTACGACCCCGTGGTATTCTGCCAACCAGTTAAGGTACCCATAAAAGAATTCGAGTTACCCGATGTATTTACATAACCGGAAAAGTTACCAATGAATGTATTGGGATCCTGATTTGTTTTAGAGCCTGCTTTATCCCCGATGAAAACACTGCTGAAAGCGCCAGCCGAAGTCATACTTGCACCGGTGCTGTCACCTATAAATACATTGCCTTCACCACCAAGCATATTTTTACCGGCATTGGCGCCGATCAATATATTGGTGCCTCCAACTGAATTGGCATAGCCTGCTTTTTCGCCAATGAAGATATTGTTATTACCGGAAGTATTTTTATATCCTGAACTGTCGCCAATACTGATAAGGCCTGAAACCGTTGTAATCTTTGGCAGCACAGCATTCCCTATGGCAATATTACGGCCACCGGTAGTAAGGGAGTACAAGGCCGAATCGCCAATGCCGATGTTGAACAAACCATTTGTAAGCTGT
>DAOQRQ010000230.1:0-5224 GCA_035355815.1 Ferruginibacter sp.
CGGCAAAAGTGCAGAGCGCCCTGCTGGAAGCCATGCAGGAAAGGCAGGTAACCATCGGTGAAACAACCTATAAACTGCCTGAACCTTTTTTGGTACTGGCCACGCAGAATCCCATCGAGCAGGAAGGAACCTACCCATTACCTGAAGCACAGGTAGACCGGTTCATGCTGAAGGTGATCGTGGATTATCCTTCCAAACAGGAAGAACAAATGATCATCCGTCAGAATACCCTGGGGCTGAGTTCTGCAGTTATCAACCCCGTTGCTTCCACCAGTGAGATATTGACTGCCAAAGAACTGGTACGCCAGGTTTATTTAGATGAGAAAGTAGAGAACTATATTTTGGATATTGTATTCGCCACCCGTTTCCCCGAAAAATATAACCTGCCAAAACTTAAACCATTGATCGGTTTTGGCGGATCGCCCAGGGCAAGTATTAACCTGGCACTGGCTGCAAAGGCTTATGCATTCTTAAACAGCAGGGCCTATGTTATTCCGGAAGACGTACGGGGCATTTGTAAAGATGTGTTGCGTCATCGTATTGGTCTTACCTACGAAGCGGAAGCAGAGAATATCAATGTAGAACAGATCATTAATGAGATATTGAGGGTTGTAAATGTTCCTTAAGAGCGTTGACCGTTGATTGTTGATCGTTTGCGAAGATGGGTAATACTAAACTGATTTTATGGCTAATTATAAGGATCTGGATGCATGGAAAGTATCAATGCAATTGGTTAAAGAAGTTTATTTACTTACGCAGAAATTCCCAAAAGAGGAATTATATGGATTGACTTCTCAGGTAAAAAGAGCGGCTGTATCGGTTCCGGCAAATATAGCAGAAGGAATGGGAAGACAATATAAAAAAGATACAGTACAGTTCCTGCATATTGCAAGAGGGTCATTGTATGAATTAGAAACACTATTGAATATTGCTGTTATGGTTAAAATTATATCGGAGGATGAATTTGGCAGTGTCATTCTTTCGTTAGAGAAGTCATTAAAGGTTTTAAATGGCTTTATCAATTATAATCAAAAAGCTGACTTAAAGTAAAGGCAAACCAACGAACAACGGCCAACGAACAACGACACACCATGCTTACAACAGAAGAGATAATAAAAAAAGTCCGTGAGCTTGAAATAAAAAGCAAGAAGATCACCACGCATTTATTTACGGGAGAGTATCACTCTGCTTTTAAGGGAAAGGGGATGAGTTTTAGAGAAGTGCGGGAATATTATGCGGGAGATGATGTTCGTTTTATCGACTGGAATGTGAGCGCCCGGCTTGGTCATCCCTTTACCAAGGTTTTTGAGGAAGAGAGAGAACTGACCGTGATGCTGATGATCGATACCAGTGCCAGCAATTTATTCGGAACAGTAGTTAAGCAGAAAAAAGACCTGATCGTTGAAATGGCGGCCGTACTGGCTTTTAGCGCCGTGAGCAACAACGATAAAGTAGGCTGCATTTTCTTCAGTGATAAAATAGATAAATACATTGCCCCCAAGAAGGGCAGGCAGCATGCCTTATATATAGTAAGGGAATTGCTTACTGTTGAAGCGACTAAAAAGGGAACGAACCTGGACGATGCCATAAAATTCTTCAGCCGGTCTGTAAAACAACGAAGCATTGCTTTTGTACTGAGTGATTTTATTGCCACCGGTTACGACGACGGTTTGAAAGTGATCGGCAATAAACACGATGTGATCGGGATACGGGTGTACGACAAGATGGATATGCAGTTGCCCGATGCCGGGCTGCTGCAGGTGCAGGATGCCGAAACGGGTAAAACAAAATGGATCGACAGCAGCAGCGCCCTGGTACGTTACAACTACCAGCAGCATTTTATGCAGCAAAGCGAAGCCAGTAAAAACTATTTCCGCAAGGCGGGAGCAGAACTGCTGCACGTTCGTACGGATGACGATTATGTAAAGATCCTCCAGAAATTTTTTATTAAAAGAAGCTGAACAGGAAAAGAATGCGGATACGGAAATTTTTATCGGTCGGAATAACAGCCTGTTTTTCTTTATTGGCAGTCACATGCTTTTGCCAGCCTGTTCAAACCATTACCGACCGCAACGATATCCTGATCGGAGAACAGATCAAACTGAAGATAAAAGCAACCCTGCCAGCCGGGCCTGCCGGCGCCATGCAATGGATCGTTTTGCCCGACTCCATTCCGCATTTTGAAATTGTGGATGCCGGTAAAGTTGATACGGTATCTTATAAGGATAATTCAAAGGCTATTGAACAAACCATCATTCTCACGAGTTTTGATTCAGGTAAATGGGTATTTCCTGCCTTGTCTTTTTCCTTTGCTCAATCGCAAATTCAAACTGATTCGTTCGCTGTAAATGTTTCCTATTCTCCGCCCGACAGTACGAATCAGCTCCGGGATATAAAACCCATCATCAATGTGTCGGTTACCGACTATACCTGGTATTACATTATTGGTGCTGCCGTTTTGTTATTGCTGATCGCCTTCCTGCTTTACCGGTATTTTAAAAAGAACAAGAAAGAAAAACCCGTGATTGCCGGATCCAGACTCTCCGCCTATGAGGAAGCGATGGCTGAAATGGGTAAACTGGGGCAGCTCGATCTTCGGGATGCGGCAGGAATAAAAATGTACCATTCCAGGCTGGGAGATATCTTTAAACAGTATCTCGGAAGAAAGCAACAGAAGAACCTGCTGACCAAAACCACCGGCGACCTTTTGATACGGATGGCAGAAAGCGGCATTTCTCCCGGGGATGTTTCAAACCTGGCAACCGCCCTGCGTTGCACGGATGCGGTGAAGTTTGCCAAATATTTGCCGGTAGCCGTGGAATCAGAAGACTGCCGGAAAAAAATAAAGTCGGCAATTGATTTAATAGAACATCAAACTACAAACCACAAACCATAAACAGTTTTGCTCTTTAACTATTTTAAAAATATCAGTTTTGGCCAGCCCTGGTTTTTTGCATTGCTGATTGTGGTGCCGGTGCTTATTTACTGGTATATAAACAAGAGCAACGGGCAACAGGGGTCTGTAACTGTTTCCGATGCTTCGGCTCCCGGATTATCCTCCTGGAAAAGCAGTCTCCGGCATTTTCCTTTTATCCTTCGCTTGCTTGTGGTTATTTTCATTATTGCCGCACTGGCCCGGCCACAAACGGTTTATGAAGAGCAGAACGTAGAAGGAGAGGGAGTCGATATTGTTTTGTGTATTGATGTAAGCGGAAGTATGACCGCACAGGATCTTACACCAAACCGCCTGGAAGCAGCCAAAGCCGTGGCTATTGATTTTGTGAACAGGCGGCTCACCGACCGCATTGGCATTGTGATCTTTTCGGGAGAAAGTTTTACGCAATGCCCCATAACTACCGATCACCGGGTTCTTATTTCAGCCATTGAAAATATCCGCAACGGCTTGCTGGAAGACGGTACGGCCATTGGCTCGGGGCTGGGCACCGGTGTAGACAGGCTTCGCAGCAGCAAAACAAAAAGTAAAATGGTCATCCTGTTAACCGATGGAGAAAATAACGGTGGTCTTATCGATCCACAAACAGCCAAGGAGATCGCCAAAGCATTTAATATAAAAGTATATACCATTGGCGTGGGAACGGATGGATATGCACCTACTCCCGTGAATACTCCCATGGGTGTGGTAATGCAGCAAGGCAAGGTTTCCATCGATGAAAGATTATTGAAAGAGATCGCCGATGAAACAGGAGGTAAATATTTCCGGGCAAAAGACAACGAAGGTCTTGCCGGTATTTACAGTGAAATAGATCAGTTGGAAAAATCAAAAGTTGAAATTACCAACCGCACCCGCCATGCCGAAAAATTCTTTCCCTTTGTAATGGCAGCTCTTGCTTTGCTTTTTGCAGAAATAATACTGCGCTTTACTGTCTTCAGAAAATTTCCCTAACCAGGTCTGACGTCCCCGTCTGACCTGGTATCCGCGTTTTCTGACAGCAATTCATTTTAATTACTGAAATTCGTACCTATGAAGGCAACCGTTTACAAAAGCACCGGCAGCTGGTACCTGGTAAAAGATGAATCAGGCAAACAGTACAATGCCCGTATTTTGGGGAAGTTTAAGATCGACGGGCTTACCAGCACCAACCCCATCGCTGTGGGTGATAAGGTTACCATCGAAACGGAGAATGAAACAGAAGACTCGGTTACCATTACCGAAATTGCCGATCGCAGGAATTATATCAACCGTACTTCACCGGCCAATAAGCACCAGCATCATATCATTGCTTCGAATTTAGACCAGTCGCTGTTATTTGCCACGCTTAAAGATCCTAAAACATCGCAGGGCTTTATTGATCGTTTTCTGATTGCCTCAGAAGCGTATCATGTGCCGGCCATCATTGTATTCAATAAGGCCGACCTGTATAAGAAAAAAGAACAGGACAGATTTGCTGAGTTGCGGTCCGCCTACGAAAAGATCGGGTATAAAGTATTGCTTACAAGCATTGAAACGGGTGAAGGACTGGAGGCGGTGAAATCTGTATTGCAGGGCAAGGTCACTTTACTGAGCGGTCATTCCGGCGTAGGCAAATCGTCTTTTATCAATAAGGTATTTCCTGAACTGAATCTTAAAACACAGGATGTGAGCGGGTGGAGCGGTAAGGGACTGCATACAACCACGTTTGCGGAGATGTTTGATCTGCCCGGCGGAGGAAAGATCATCGATACACCAGGCATAAGGGAACTTGGGTTAGTGGATATATCCAGGCAGGAACTTTCGCATTACTTTCCCGAAATGAGGGCATTGATCAACGACTGCCAGTTCAATAACTGCATGCACCTGAATGAACCGGGCTGTGCGGTAAAAACTGCTGTGGAAGAAGGAGCCATTAATATCGACCGCTATATCAGCTACTGCAATATCCTGGAATCGATCCATGAAAAGAACTACTGATCAATAAGCCCGGTGTTCCAGGAAATGGGCAACTTCCATCACCACATTGTTGTTTTTGGAAAGATTTTTTTTCTGCTGCGGGTAAATACTCACCCCGTTGAAGATGTTATAATGCAACGTGAGGAATTGCCCCCGGTACTGGAAATCCCAGTCAAGCGTTTCCGCATCATCAACCTGGTTCAGGAATTTAACTTTGAGGTCTTTGGCCAGTGTATTGGCAATGGCATAAAATTTCGATATGCCGCAGTTATCGTCAATTACAGCTTCGGTACTGCCATTGCTTGTTTTCAGTTCGTAACACATAGTATGGGTTTT
>DAOQRQ010000231.1:0-5180 GCA_035355815.1 Ferruginibacter sp.
GGTGACCGATGCCAACAGCTGCACCACCACGCGCAATGTGACCATCACGCAACCTGCAGCAGCCGTTACCCCCGGGACCATTCCCATGACTACACAACCTGTTACGCTCGGTAAAAATGTAACTCCTGTAGCTACACCTGCCGGTGCACAACCGGTAAGCATCAACACTCAACCCGCAGCTCAACAACCAACCGCAGCAGGAATGAATCCGCCGCACGGCCAGCCCGGTCACCGCTGCGATATACCCGTTGGCTCACCACTTAACAGTAAGCCTGCCGCCCAACCAACAAATCCAACAGGAACGATCTCTACCATTACTACACCTGCTCCGGCGCCTGCCAATGCACAGGCAGCAACTGCACCCGGTATGAATCCGCCACACGGACAACCAGGCCATCGATGCGATATACCCGTTGGTTCACCTCTTAACAGTAAACCTGCTCAACCAGCAACTGCGCCAGCGAGTGTTACGGCAAAACCAGACAGTGCAAAAAATTAATACTATTTAAAGCGCTTTCATTTAAGCACAACAAAATACCCAACGCCGGGTATTGGTATACTTAAACACCGGTACTAAGTTTGATCTTAAACTTCTTTATGAAAAAGATCATGTGGCCGGCCCTGCTGTTATTTTCACTATCGCTTTTTGCCCAACAGGATGAAAAGAAATTCTGTGAGCAGTTTTTAGTTTCTGTACAGAAAAAAGATTTTTCCTTACTGAAAGAATGGCTGGGCCCGAACAGTAAGTCCATACAGGAAAAATGGCAGAAGCTGGTGGCCAATGCACACCGGGATGGATTTAAAATATCCGGCATTAAGATCAAGGAAATAGTTACCGGAAAACAAATACCCGGTTTACCTGTGAAAAGTATCATCGCCGTTTATGAATACGGAGGGAAAGAATGGGACGACCTGCTGCTGATGGTAACTACTGATAAGAAAATAAAACTGGCTGAAATTCCACTTACGTCTTATATGTTCATGCTGGATGAAGAAAGAAGGGGTAAGAATATTGCCGATGCAAAGAAGGAATAAGCTTTTATCGCTATGTTAAATAAAAAATAGTTCATTACTAATTAAGCATTTACGGGCTGTAAAAATGTTAATGTGAATAAGTATGATCTCCGGCCGTTGCTTTTATAAGCAGCGTATCCTAGTTTTACAAGGTCTTACAATAAACCTCTCATTCCGTACCTATCCTCTGAACGATCATTCGTTTTCATTGTTTTATCTCAAAAGGTGTCCGTTTAATATCCTCTGAATTTCTGAGTGTATTGCTGATTTCACCGTAATTCTGCAACGCAACATCCTATTCCTTTAAACCTCCGGGTAAAAAACCACTCTTTATTCACAAGCGTATATCATCCTGTTGGGATGTGTATGCAAACAGAACAGGAAACCAGTAATTATTATACACCTCTAAAACAAGAAACATGGAACATCTATACACTGTACATACAAAACTGGTAGAAGGTAAGACCTACTATTTTGTTAAGAAGATCATGACCTTTCCGGAATTGGGAGAATCGGCTAATCTGGTGACCGGCTATGGCATGCATACCGATTTTGAAAAAGCCTGTACTATTGCCGGCATTGAAGATATGGATGCCCGGAAAAAACTTTTCGCTGAATTTGAATTGCAAAGCAAACCAAAGGAAGTACTGCCCGTAGTTAAAAAACCTTCTGTAGAAATCACCGACCCCGTGAACAAGTGGCTGTCTGAAATTGGCGTGGTGGTATTAAACTAATTCCGCTCTACAGGCACGGGTTCCCTTACAAAACCTTAAAACCGGCAAACTTATTCAAACACAAGCCCCGCTATCTCAAGCGGGGCTTTATACTTAAAATACAAACACAAACATCCATGGCCCGCCCAGGATACTTCGACTTCGCTCAGTACCTGGCGGAACTAGTATTTTAATCGGGCTTCTTCCCGTCCAGAAAACTGTTGATGGTGCTGATCTCAGCCTGGTTGTTATCGTCTGACTTTACGGTGTAGTTGCTGTAAAAACTTTCTACGTCGGCAATGGAATTGTGCAGTTCCATGTTGCGGCGAAGGTAAGCAGGCACCGTTTCAAACTCATTGTTAGGGTCGGCTGCGTTAATGTTGAACGACAAGTTACGCAGTTTTGCAATCCGCTCCATGGCCCGGCGCCTAAGGTCTTCTGCTTCGTCCTGCATGGCAGGTTCCTCAACATCAGACATCTTGATGGGCTGAGTTTGTTGTACATGTTGCTCCTCCTCCGCCGCTTGATGGGATTTAACCACCAGCTGCATCTCGATCACAGGTTCGTCATCCTGTTCGCTGGATGTCAACCGGGGTAGCTCCTCAGACGGATTGGATTCTGGTTTTGGCTGCTCCTCCACATAGATCTGTGCAGGTTTAGCCAGGTATCCTCCTGACGAGGGAGAATTGCTAGCGTCTTTGTTAACTACGGAAATTTCTTTTTGGGTCTTCTTCTTTTCTGCTGGTTTATCAACGGGTGGAGGACTTTGTGGGATATCAAATTCTATTACCGGAACCTGATCGTGGGCCGAAGATATTTCAAAAAACTCCGGAGCTGTATCCATTTTGTCCACAGTAGTTTTACTTGGTACTTCCACGCTTACCACTTCATCCATTTCTTTAAGGGTCGGCATCATATCAGCCACATCATCTTTCAATGCAGGCAGTTCGGTGATCTCGGCAATGGCTTTCTCTTCCTCTTTTTCGTCGAACTGCAGTGCCGGTTTTTCCAAAGCAGGTATTTCTTTTTCCACAACAGGCGCTGCATTTGCCTTTGCAGGCATCTCCAGGGTCATTACAATTTTTTCGTTTTTAATTTCCTCTTTCTTTACCTCTGTCCTTTTCTCAAACGGGTCTTTGTGTTCAAAACCGGTTGCGATCAGTGTAATACCGATCTTATCACCCAGGCTGTTATCGTAACCCATACCCAGGATCACATCGGTATCATCGCCTGCCTGGCTCAGCAGGTAATTCTGTATCACTTCCACTTCATCCATGGTAAACTCATGTTCGCCTTCGGCAGAATTGATATTGATCAGTATCCATTTGGCGCCACGGATATCATTATCGTTCAGCAGCGGCGAGTTGATGGCCTGCTCAATTGCATTTTGCGCCCTATCCTCTCCACCGGCAGCAGCGCTACCCAATATGGCCACACCGCCGTTGCTCATTACGGTACATACATCCGCAAAGTCAACATTGATCTGGCCCGTGCTGTTTATTACATCGGTGATGCATTTTGCGGCAGTAGCCAGTACATTATCTGCTTTGGCAAATGCTTCCTTCATTTTTAAATTACCAAACTGGTGACGGAGTTTGTCATTGCTTATCACCAATAAGGTATCCACATGGCTCTTCAACAGCATCACGCCTTCTTCTGCCTGGGCGATCCGTTTTTTTCCTTCATACGCAAATGGTGTGGTAACAATGCCTACAGTAAGTATGCCCAGGTCCTTACAGATCTTGGCAAGGATGGGAGCACCGCCCGTACCGGTACCTCCGCCCATACCGGCTGTGATGAATGCCATCTTGGTATTCACTTCCAGTATGCGTTTTATCTCTTCCAGGCTTTCTTCCGTTGCCTGCCGGCCAATGGTTGGGTTGGCTCCGGCACCAAGCCCCTGCGTAAGATGTGGCCCTAACTGGATCTTGTTAGGAACCTTACTCAATGCAATGGCCTGTGCATCGGTGTTACAGATTATAAAATTCACGCCTTCAATTTGCTGCGAAAACATGTGGTTCACCGCATTGCTTCCACCGCCGCCAACACCAATTACTTTGATGATGGAGGATTGTTCTTTAGGCAGATCAAAATGTATCATAGTTGTTTGTTTAGATAACACCGCATTTTACAACGCTGTGTTATTAGTTAATGGGGGTTAGTGCTTGTTTAATATATTACAGCTTTGCATCTTCTTCTTCTTTAAACAGATCGATCAGTCCGTTCTTGAATCCATCCATGAATGTTTTCAACGACTTACGCTGCTTCACTTTTACAGAACCACTTGTACTTTCCACATCCAGGGTTTCCTCAACGGGTTGTTGTTGTAACGAATCCGGTACTTCTATCTTTTTGAATTGCTCTTCAAACTGTTTGTTCTTATTCTCGTAATCATTGTATCCTTTTAATATCAAACCGATACAGGTGCTGTACATCGGTTTGGCCAGTTCATCAATATGACCGCCGGCCAGGTGTTCGTTCGGGTAACCGATCCTTGCATTCAGGCCGGTAACATATTCTGTTAACTGGATGAGGTGCTTCAATTGAGAACCGCCACCAGTCAGTATCACACCGCCGTTGAGCAAGCGGGTATCCAATCCTACCTGCTTTAAATGATAGGTAACAAAATCCATGATCTCACTCATGCGTGCCTGGATGATACCAGCGAGGTTCTTCACGGAGATCTCTTTGGCAGGCATGCCGCGTAAACCCGGTATGGTGATAAAGGCATTTGATTTGGCTTCATCGCTCAATGCACTGCCAAACTGTATCTTCATCTGCTCGGCCTGTGTTTTTAAAACACCCAATCCTGTTTTAATATCATTGGTGATATTTTCTCCGCCAAATGGTATAACGGCTGTGTGTTTCAGAATACCTTCATAAAAAACAGCAAGGTCTGTAGTACCACCCCCGATATCCACGATGGCAACGCCTGCTTCCAGGTCCTGGTCGCACATAACAGCGGCTGCAGATGCCAATGGCTGAAGCACCAGGTCCTTGGTACGCAGTCCTGCTTTTTCCACGCTGCGGTTGATATTACGGATGGCATTTTTATCACCGGTGATGATGTGGAAATTAGCACCCACTTTCACGCCGCTGTATCCGATGGGATTTGGTATGTTCTGAAAATTATCTACAGTGAATTCCTGGGGTATCACATCAATGATCTGGTCGCCGGCAGGTATATAAGTACGGTATTGATCCGCCACCAGCCTGTCTATCTCTTCCTGCCTGATCTCTTCTTCTATCGACTGGCGAACGATATCGCCCCTGGTTTGCAAACTCTTTATATGATGTCCCGCTATGCCCACATACACTTCCCCTATTTCCAGGTTGGGGTTGGAATCGTAGCAGTTCTTCAATGCCATTTCAATGGCTTTAATGGTTTGATCGATATTGAGTACCATGCCGTGCTGAACGCCATTACTGTTGGCCCGGCCAAAGCCCAGTATC
>DAOQRQ010000232.1:0-5171 GCA_035355815.1 Ferruginibacter sp.
TGCCACTGCGCATTGAAGGCGTTACGTACGACGCGGTCGTTGATCTCGGGTGGGAAGGGTCGGTCAAGGAGCCGGTCATAGACGCTGGTCTGGATGGTGTCATCCGACGTGGCGGCGAGGATGGCTTGCTGTTTCCAGGCTTGGCCGCCCCACTCCGGGGAGGCCACGAAGCGAGTGCCCATCCAGACGCCCTGTGCTCCGAGCATGAGGGCAGCCGCCAGGCCCCGGCCGTCCGCGATGCCCCCGGCGGCCACCACGGGAAGCGGCGCCACCGCATCGACGATGGCGGGGAGCAGGGCAAACGTGCCGATGATCTCTGTGGTTAAATTCGACAGGGTATTCCTGATCGCCGGGCTGTTACAAAACACAGCCAGTTTTGCATCGGCATCCGAAGTTGCATCAAAATGTTTTTTATAAGCAAGCCAAACCAACAAAGCGCCTGTCATGGCGCCAGCAAACTGCCCGGCTATGTACAACGGTACATTGGCCCAATCAAATTTTCCGGCTGCAGCCAGTGCAATACTAACGGCAGGATTTAAATGAGCGCCGCTTTGTGCCGCAGAAATATATACGCCCACAAACACGGCCATGGCCCATCCAAACGTGATCACGATCCATCCGCCGTTGTTGCCCTTGGTTTTATTCAATACCACGTTGGCCACCACGCCATCGCCCAATAATATAAGGAAAGCAGTTCCTATGAGTTCGAAAAGAAAATTATTCATAAGCAGGTTTTATTGGTCAGGAAAAATAATCAATTATTTATCATCGGCCCATGCGATGGCAGAATTAACTGCCCGTTGCCATCCTTTTTTTAAGACAGCCTGTTCTTCTTTTGGCATCACTGAATTAAAGCCGGTATCTATCTGCCATTGTTTCTGTATCTCATCAATACCGCTCCAGAAACCAACCGCAAGCCCGGCAAGATAAGCAGCGCCTGATGCCGTTGTTTCCGTTACTTTCGGACGAACGACTTTTGTATTTAAAATATCCGCCTGGAACTGCATCAGTAAATTATTGGCAGTGGCGCCCCCATCAACCCGTAGTTCTTTAATGGAAATGCCTGAATCTGCTTCCATTGCTTTCAATACATCCATGGTTTGATAGGCAATGCTTTCCAATGCCGCCCGGGCAATATGTGCAGAGGATGTACCTCTTGTAATGCCCACTATGGTTCCTTTTGCATATTGATTCCAGTGGGGTGCACCCAGGCCGGCAAATGCCGGAACAACGTAAACACCATCAGCAGCATGTACAGATGCTGCCAATGCTTCCACTTCTTTTGAATTTTTGATGATGCCCAATCCATCCCGTAACCATTGCACTACGGCGCCGGCAATGAATACACTTCCTTCCAATGCATAATCGGTAACACCGTTTACTTTCCACGCAACGGTTGTCAATAAATTATTTTTAGATACCACCGGTTTCTCACCCGTATTCATCAGCATAAAGCAACCGGTTCCGTAGGTATTCTTTACCATACCGGGCTGGGTACACATTTGTCCGAACAAAGCTGCCTGCTGGTCACCGGCAATACCCGCAATGGGAATATTATGCGCTGTGAGAATATTCTGGGTGTTACCGTACACTTCGCTGCTGCTGCGTATCTGCGGCAACATGTTACCCGGTATGTCGAATATTTTTTCCAGTTCACCGTCCCATTGCAGCGTATGAATATTGCATAACATGGTACGGGATGCATTGGAAACATCGGTTACATGGATCCGGCCTTTGGTGAGGTTCCAAACAAGCCAGCTGTCGATCGTACCAAAACACAATTCTCCGTTCTCCGCTTTCTTTCTTGCATCTTTCACATTATCCAGTATCCATTTTACCTTGCTGGCAGAAAAATAGGCATCCACGATCAGTCCTGTTTTTTCATTGATGGTTTTATCCAGTCCTTTTGCCTTTAATTCATCGCAAAAAGAAGCGGTTCTCCTGTCTTGCCACACAATGGCATTATAAATCGGTTTGCCTGTTGCCCTTTCCCAAACAACCGTTGTCTCCCGCTGATTGGTGATACCGATGGCAGCAATATTTTCAGGAGATAAGCCCGCCTTGGTAATGGCTTCTGCCGCCACACCCAGTTGCGTACTCCATATCTCATTGGCATCATGCTCTACCCAGCCGGGCTGCGGAAATACCTGGGTGAATTCCTTCTGAGCAATGGTGACAATGCTTCCTTTCTTATCAAAAATGATGGCCCGGGAACTGGTGGTTCCCTGGTCGAGCGCCAGGATATACTGCTGCATGGTGAATTTTGTTTTGAAGATAACTGAAATATTAAAATACCGCCCATCAAGTCTGTTTGCAGAAAATGAAAGAAAGCGTATATTTGCAACATTGTATCAAAAAATTGATCCTGTACAAACAACTCACCATACGTAAGATATTCGCTGCGGTATTGCTGCTGGTGTTCTCCTTCAGCATTACGCCCACTATTATTTTACACAACTGGATCGCTGATCATACCGACGCTGCAAAAAAAACCGGCAACTGTGATAAGGAACAACTGAACACCGAAAAGCGTTACTGCCATTGCGATAATATTGTTGCTGAATCTCCTTTTACTGAAACGGATGATCTTATCATTCCGGTTCCGCAACGATCCTTTGCAGCTGAACCTGGTAGCCCGGTCATTCGGATAATTTCTTCCCCACATTTTTATTTTTCTCTTCGTGGTCCGCCAATAGTTTGAGCTATTCTCAGTAAACCGGTGTATCCCGTCTTTGGGATGTACCCGAATTCATCAAACTATTAAAACTATTTTCATGCGGAACATCATTACAACACTGCTGCTATTCGTTGGCGCTTTTACCACAAGCATAAATTTATTCGCCCAGGGCAATTCTGTTACCCAGGTAAGTCAAAGGTTCAATATAATAAACAATAGTTTTTCGGGCCAGGTTACGGAGGCGAAGACGGGTAAGCCACTTGCTGCAGCCACTGTTTATATCACCGATATCAGGTCCGGCTCGTCCACAGATGAGGATGGCCGCTTTATCATTAAAAATATTCCGCAGGGTAAGCATTTGATTGAGGTATCGCATATCGGTTATACCAGCATTGTAGAGAACATCGACTTCAGTGCCGATGTAAAAAAAGATTTTGCCCTGACCGAGTCGATCATTGAGAACAATGCCGTGATCGTAACCGGCGTAAGCGGGGCCACGCAACAACGGAAAGTACCTTTTGCTGTTTCGGTAATGCGCCGGCAGGACCTTATGCAAAATACTTCTTCCAATATCATCGAGTCGCTTACAAAGATCGGAGGCGTTTCCACCCTGGCCACCGGCCCGGCTATTTCCAAACCGGTGATCCGTGGATTGAGTTATAACCGGGTGCTTACCATCAATGACGGGGTAAGGCAGGAAGGTCAGCAATGGGGAGATGAACACGGTATTGAAATAGATGAGGCCAGCGTGAATAAAATTGAATTGCTGAAAGGTCCTGCTTCCATCATTTACGGAAGCGATGCCATGGCCGGCGTAGTGAATATCATCAGCAATGTACCCGTGCCTGTAAATACCATCAAAGCAAATGTTTCAGCCAATTATCAAAGCAATAACAGGCTCAGCGCTTTTAATGTGAATATTGGCGGAAACAGGAACGGGTTCAACTGGAACCTGTACACATCAAATAAAGCCGCAGCAGATTATAAAAATAAATACGACGGCTATGTGTTCAACTCAAAGTTCAATGAACATAATATCGGCGGGTACATTGGCTATAATGCCCGGTGGGGCTTCAGTCATTTATTGGTAAGCAGCTTCAATTTAAAAGCCGGCCTGGTGGAAGGAGAAAGAGATGCGGATGGCTATTTTATAAAAACACTGGCAGGCGGTATCACCGAACGGGCTACTAATGATGATTTTAAAAGCATTACGCCGCAGATCCCTTACCAGCACATCCGGCATTTTAAAATCGCCAGTGATAATAATATCCGGATGGGAAAGAATCACCTCACTTTCAATTTGGGTTTTCAGCAAAACCAACGGGAAGAATTCGGTAACCCCGATGATGTAAATGAACGTTCGTTATTTTTTAACCTCCGTACGCTTACCTACACAGCGCAGTTTCACTTGGCGGAGAACAAGGGCTGGAAGACATCCATCGGCATCAACGGCATGCAACAGAATAATACCAACAAAGGAATAGAACAACTGATCCCCGATTATAACCTTTTTGATTTTGGTATATACGCCTATTCGCAAAAAACAATTGATAAAATAACCCTCAGCGGCGGATTGCGCTTTGACAGCCGGAATGTAAATGCCCGTGATCTGCTGGATGGAAACGCCATAAAGGGAAATGCATTTAAAAAGTCCTTCTCCAATATTTCAGGCAGCATTGGACTGGCAGCGCAGGTAACAGATAAAGTAAACCTGAAGTTCAATATTGCACGGGGGTTCCGGGCACCCAGTATTCCTGAACTGGCTTCCAATGGCGCACACGAAGGAACCATTCGGTACGAGTATGGCAACACGGCACTGAAAAGTGAAACCAGTATCCAGGTTGACGGAGGCATGGAATACAATGCCGAACATATTTCCATCGGCCTCTCTGCCTTTTATAACAGCTTCACTAATTTTATTTTTTACAGGAAGCTGGAAGCTACAGGAGGAGGCGACAGCCTGGTAGATGTGAACGGCGATCTTTTAACTGCTTTTAAATTCGACCAGACAAAAGCCCTGCTGACCGGGCTGGAAGCCACCATTGATATACATCCGCATCCACTGGACTGGCTGCACATACTGAATACATTCTCTGCCGTAAGCGGACAATTGAAAAACCCTATTGAAGGAAGCAAATTCCTTCCCTTTATACCTGCCACTAAACTGGTAACAGAATTCAAGGGCAGTTTTAACAGACTTTCCAAAAACATCAGCAACTTCTATGTAAAGTTTGAAGTGGATAATACGTTTTCAAAAAGCGATGTGTTTACCGCCTACAACACCGAAACAAAAACGCCCGGTTATACCTTGCTGAATGCAGGCATGGGTGCCGATGTTGTAAATAAAAAGAAACAAACTTTATTCACCGTAGGATTAAGTGTTATCAATATCGGGAATGTGGCCTACCAGAATCACCTGAGCCGCTTAAAGTATGCCGAAGTAAACCAGGCTACCGGAAGAACCGGTGTTTATAATATGGGAAGGAATTTCAGC
>DAOQRQ010000233.1:0-5165 GCA_035355815.1 Ferruginibacter sp.
CCATCACATAAGGTAAGGGTATATGTGCCACTGAAGGAAGCAGATCGGCCATGTACACAACGGTTCTTCCGTTGTAATTTATTTTAGGCAGCATCATGGCATCGGTGTGGCCATTTACTGTGAAGAAAGAAAGGCCCTTTATAAGTTGTGAGTGATGCGTGGGGAGCTTTGAATTATCAGCAGGTTCATTGTTAAGGTCAAAGAATTTTAATTTACCGCTTTCCTGGATCGGTAAAATATTTTCTTTTAAGAAACTGGCTTTCTCTCTTGCGTTGGGGATGGTGGCCCATTTCCAATGCCGTTCGTTGCTCCAGTAAACAGCATTTTTAAAAGCAGGCACCAGTTTGTCGCCTTCCCGTACAATACTTCCCCCGCAATGATCAAAATGCAGGTGGGTTAAAAAAACATCCGTAATGTCGTCCTTACTGAAACCATGAGCGGCTAATGACCTATCCAGTGTATCATCGCCGTGCAGGTAATAATGCCCGAAAAATTTTGCGTCCTGCTTATCACCCATGCCGTTGTCTATCAAAATAAGTTTTCCTTCATCTTCTACCAGTAAGCAACGCAGGGCCCAGCTGCACATATTGTTCTCATCGGCCGGATTCAGTTTGTTCCAGATGCTTTTGGGCACTACGCCAAACATGGCGCCGCCGTCTAATTTAAAATAGCCGGTGTTGATGGTATATAGTTTCATAGCCGTTCCTCCTGTTGTTGTTTTTTTAAGGCAGCGAATAAGATAAATAACCCAATAATGAAGAATGTCATTAATGCCAGTACCGATCCTCTTTGCGAACCCGTAAGTTCGGTGATGTATCCAAAACTGAACATGCCGATTACCACAGCGATCTTTTCTGTTACGTCATAGAAGCTGAAGAAAGAAGCGGTGTCTTTTGTTTCCGGCATTAATTTGCTGTAAGTGCTCCTGCTCAGCGACTGGATCCCGCCCATTACAAAACCAACACAGGCGCCTAATATGTAAAACGGAACAATGGCATGCTTGGGAATGAAATAAGCAGCAATGCAGATCAGTATCCAGAAAAAGATAACGATCATCAGTGCTTTAAAGTTACCTATACGGCCCGATAGCCTGCTGATAAAAAAAGCACCCGGTATTGCCACCAGCTGGATCAGCAGGATGGCAATGATCAGGTTCGTTACCGGAATTTCCAATTCACTCTTTCCATAAAGCGTAGCGGCAAGCATAACCGTTTGCACACCCATATTGTAAAAGAAGAAAGCGCCCAGGTATCTTTTGATCACCGGCATATGCTTCAGTTGTTTCCATACTTTCATCAGCTCTTTATACCCATTGGTGATGATGTTGCCGGGGGCTGAAGCATTTCCTGCAGCGACCGGTTTGGGAAGCCTTGACAAAGAGAAATACCCGAAACCCAACCACCAGATACCCACTGCCAGGAACGATACCCTTGATCCTTCTGCTTCGGAGCCGATACCGAACCAATCGCCTTTCATTACAAAAGCAAAACAGATCACCTGCAGGATAACACTGCCCACATAGCCGTACGCAAATCCTTTTGCGCTAACCATATCCCTGTCTTGCGGCGCCGCAATTTCGGGCAGAAAGGAATTGCTGAATACATAACTGCTCCAGAAACAGATACAGGCCAGGATCATAGAAGCAATACCCACCCAGAGAGAATCTTTTGTAAAGAAGAAAAGGCTGCTGCATGCAATGCTTCCGATGGTAAAGAAGAATGCCATGAATGATTTTTTATTTCCCTTATAATCGGCAATGGATGTAAGAAGCGGCAATATCAATGCAACGATGAGCAGGGCAAAGCCCAGTGCATAGTTGTACAAAGAAGTATTTATAAATTCCCTGCCCATGAAATGAACATACGATACCCCGTTCTCTGTGCGTTGTGCGGTGATGCCTTCATAATAAGCCGGAAAGATGGTTGAGGTGATCACCAGGTTGTAAACAGAATTGGCCCAGTCGAACATGGCCCATCCATTGATCACTTTTTTGGAAGCAGTCTGCATGGTTCTTTTTTAAGGTGACCTGAAAATAACAAATATCGTTGTATTACAGGCAAAAAATAACCCCCGCCAAAGGCAGGGGTTTGAGCAATGCGTAAGCAGTTAGCAAAGGCTCATTTATCGTAATCAGAAAGCGGTTTGGCGTAACCCAGATTTTTAAAAGGTTCCAGCTTGTTATTGGTAAGTTGTATTATCACGGGCTTTTTGCCAAAAACATTTTCAGAGATGAAAGCGCCGAACAAAAGGAATTTATTCTCGTACCCGTCGGTTATTTTAGAAGCATCTACCACAAAGTTCAGGTTAAATGTGTCTTTGATCTTTACCAGTTGAACGGTTGATTCAATACTGTCCTGGAAATACTCCTGCTCTTTCAGGTATACAGCCAGTTTTTTTGCAAGGGCCTCATCCACTCCTTCGCCTTTATAATACACATTGTGTTTTTTATCTAATTTATATTCCTTACCGTATTGCTGGCAACTAACCAGGCCGGTGACAAGTATGGAAACAAGCAGTAAAAATTTGAATGCATTCATAGCTGTTTATTTTAACCACATAGGTACGTATAAAAGCAGATCGTCTGCATACCCGGCATTGGGTATTTTACCGGCTGATATACCCGGTGAGGATCAATACAAGCAACAGAACACCCACAATGATGCGGTAATAACCCCATATCCGGAAACCATGTTTTTTCAGGAAGCCGATAAAGAATTTAATGGCCAGTACGGCAACAATAAAAGCCACCACATTGCCAATGGTCAACTGTTTTACCTCCTCAGCAGTAAAGCCACCATGCTCATTGTAATACTTGTATAACTTGTAACCGGTGGCAGCCAGCATGGTAGGTACGGCCAGGAAGAAAGAAAATTCTGCTGCGGCATTACGGGTAAGTTTCTGCTGCATGCCGCCAATGATGGATGCGGCGCTGCGGCTCACACCGGGTATCATGGCCAGGCATTGCCATACGCCAATGAGAATGGCCCTGCCGAAAGAAATATCTTTTTCATCGTTGATCGTATGCTCTTTGAACACATTGTCAATGAACAGAAGGATAAAGCCGCCGGCCAGCATGCTGATAGCCACGGTAAGCGAACTTTCCAGCAAGGCATCAATCCTGTCTGAAAGAAAAAATCCCAAAACAAGCGCTGGGATAACAGCTGCAATGAGTTTTGCATAGAACTGCCAGTTCTTAAAGTCAAAGAATTTTTTCCAGTACAAAACCACCACGGCCAGGATGGCGCCCAGTTGTATGGCAACGGTAAACACTTTGCTGAAATCGGTTGAAGAAAGGTTCAGCAGTTTTTCGGTGATGATCATGTGACCGGTGGAGGAGATAGGAAGGAACTCGGTCAGTCCTTCTACAATGGCAATGATGATGCTTTGAATAGTATCCATCAATTTGGTGATTTGATGATTTGGTGATTTGAAAATGAAAAACCGATCTGAAAATCTGAACACATCTTCAAATCTTCAAATCGGCTAATTTTCAAATCAGTTTTATTAGTTGCTTTTCGATTTCTTCATGATGGCAAATATCTCTATCACAAAACCGGCAATGATCAAAATAGGAGCGATGGTGATGCGGGTGGTGCTGTACACATCATCGTCGTTAAAAACCTTGGGGTCGGCGCTTTTGCCGCCCGCCATTAAAAAAAAGCCCAGGGCCAGTACCGCCAGCCCGATCAGCATCCACATATAATTCTCTTTTCCAAACAGCGGGTTTGAATTTCCGCCTGCGGGTGCCTGTTTTGTTTCTTTGCTCATTGGTTGTTGGTTGAAGCCGCAAATTAATATAAATCGTCCAATTTCATGCGCAGGTATTTAATTACCGAGCGGTGGGTGCTTACCAGGGTGATGCTGATGCCCAGGGCTACAATGATCAGGAATAATAAGACCATGCTGGTATTATCGTGCAATACTTTAAAACCCGGCGCCAGCCCTTCAATAAGTGCGATGGTTGCCCATACTGCAATTATGGCAATGCCTGAGGCGATCAGCCCGTTGATAATGGCCCTTACATTAAGCGGCTTGGCAATGAACCAGCGGGTGGCGCCCACCATCTGCATGGTCTTTATTAAGAAACGGTTGCTGTACATGGCCAGCCTGATCGTATTATCGATAGAAAAAACCACCAATATGGTAAGTACAATGGCGGCTATTAAAAATATATAGGCAGCTGTTTTTACAAACTTGCTAACCTGCGATAAGGTCTCGGTAGGGAACTGGAATTCCTTCACAATGCCTGGGTAACGGTTCAGCAGGTCGGCCGAAAGCAGATCCAGGCTGTCTTTCTGTACATGATCGGCTTTCACATAAAAATCAACACTCTCCGGCAGCGGGTTTTCATCCAGGAATTTTTTCCAGGTGGTATCGTTGTCGGCATTCCATTTTGCAATGGCTATTTCCTTGGTCACATATTCTACGTCTTTGGCATAAGGCAGGGCAGCCACATAGGTCTTCAGGCTGTCGATGCTTTTTTTAGGTGCATTCGGGTTAAGCCAGGCATGAACCTGTATGTTTTCTTTTACATAATCACCGGTTTTGCGCAGGTTTAAAAAGAACCAGCCCACAATACCGAACAGGAACAACACCAGCGATACACCAATGATGGCATACGCATATGTTGGTTTGCCCCTTTTGCTGCTTGCTTTTCCGAATTGAGCCATAATTTTAATTCATTTGGGAGTTAGTACAACGTGGTTTTTCAGGTGCCGCAAAAATAAAGGTTTTTAGCTGCTTTGCCGTATTTTTGCTCACTTCGAAACGATTGCCTGCCTGATTTATTTTTATGAAAGGATGCATTGATGTTTGAATGAGGGATAAATAACTTTTCATTCACATTTCCAGGGCCATGTTGAGAAACAGCAGTGCAGAAAATATTCATTATTAAATTGACAATTTTAAATAAGCAATGGAATACGATTTCAGAAAGATTGAACAGGAATGGCAGAAAAAATGGAAAGAGAACAGGGTTTACCGTGTAAGCAATGATTCGTCCAAACCAAAGTACTATGTGCTGGATATGTTTCCTTATCCAAGCGGTGCCGGTTTGCACGTAGGCCATCCGCTCGGCTATATCGCCAGCGATATTTACAGTCGCTACAAAAGGCTGAAAGGCTTTAACGTACTGCACCCGATGGGCTTCGACAGTTTTGGTCTGC
>DAOQRQ010000234.1:0-5158 GCA_035355815.1 Ferruginibacter sp.
AAAGATGAACCGGAAGCATTCAACTATTTCAACTCCTTGCCGCAAAGTCACCGCAATTATTTCACCAAGTGGATCGATTCCGCCAAAACAGAACCTACTAAAACAAAACGCATTGCATTGGTAGTTAAAACCATGGTACGCAAAATGGATTTTGGCACTATGTTGCGGGAAGAACGGGATGAGCGGAGAAAACTGATGGGATAAGCAATTGTATTTTAAAACCCTAAATAATAAATCTATGGCAAACGTAACAAAGTTTGAGGTTTTAGTGTATGGTGATCCTAATGGTTACCAGGGCTTCCGTGCCCAACTCTCCCTTTTCGATGGATTAACAGCCCTGGGATATATTCGCTTTGTGGACATCGGCACGGCTATACCTGCTGACAGCATGAGTGGCGGTATCATTTATATGCACCAGTCTGTAACCATGCTTGATAATATCCTCAGCATTTTAAGAAATGAAACTTCACGGGTATTTTATTTCGCCAATTCGCACGCATTTTTGGGGGCGGAAGGAAGTTAGCATCCGGCTGTAGAATAAACTGCATAATAAACCCGGTAAAATTTTATCATCTTACCGGGTTTTATTTATCATCGGCGAAGCCCGTATTATGAGTGTTATCCCCTTTTTCTATCTTTCCTATCGCATCAATATCGTTGTCCCCTTCTGCTCTACCCGTTTGCCCGTTTCGGTACTGGTGTATTGCAGTATCCAAACATAGGTTCCCAGGTCGGCACCCTGTCCTTTAAATGTTCCATCCCATTTCTTTGTCCAGTCACGGGTATCAAAAACCAATTGCCCCACCCGGTTATAAACACGGAACCTGAGATCCGTTGCTTTATATGCATTCAATGGATAGAGGTAATCATTCAACCCGTCTTTATTTGGAGTAAAGGCATTGGGTACTGCGATATAACAACTGTTGGGTATGATGATCTTTTGAACGGCCGTATCAAAGCAACCCAGGTTATTCTGTACGATCAAACGTGGAAAAACATTCCGGGTAACGGTAGTGGTCAGGTAAGACTGTGCCGGCGGCGATTGCAGGTTGCTGATATTGCCATTGTCAAATTCCCATCTCCAGGAAATAATATTACCAATGCTGTTGTCTTTGAAAACAGCCTGTTCATTCGGACATATAACTGCATTGGTTTCAAAAGCAGCAGTCAGTTCATTATCCAGTAATATCGGGATGATGGCGCTGGTATCGTGACACACGCCGTTTGATACGATCAGTTGTGTATGCTTCAGTCCGAACGAACCATAAATGATGGAAGGACTTTGCAGGCGGCTGGTACGCAGGTTATCAAAATTCCATTTCCACACATTCACTTCATTCCTTCCGTCGTGCACATAATTGATGGTATCACGCAGGCACCCGTATACAATATTGTAGTTGAAGTCTGCATTCACCGTGTCCTTTGTATTAAATATCAAAAAGGACCCGGCGGGGGTAAACTGGCTGCACTCATCGCCAATGGTGTTATTATCGTTTCCATCTTTTAACTCCAGCCGGTATGTACCTTTTGTTTGTATGGGTGCCGATAATTTCACTTTTATAATGGGTGTTAATCCGTCTGCCGAACAGTTACCCGCAGCACTTAAAACGGTAACCGGTGAAGTGCCGGAGAGCATGGTAACCCTGAAATCACTTCCATCGGGGGCAATGGAACTGCACTTCATATTTTTCCGGAATACCAGTATTAATTCATCCGGCGAACAGCCCGGTTTGGTGAGGCTGTCCATCGGTGTTGGTACCAGGGGAAATACTACCAACGGGATATTTTCACCTACCGGGATATCACGGTCGCAGGCATCCCGGATCGTATTGCCGTCGGCTGAGCCGTTCCGGATCGTGATGGTATAATTGCCGGGAGGAAGCGGTGCATCAAGGGTGAGGGTTAATGAATCCATATCAAACCCGGCAGCGCATCCAAAACCGCTGGCCGATATCACGTTTGCCACCGGTGGTGCGATCGTGAATTCGGAACCATTGGCTGAAAGGCTGTTGCACTTCATCCGTTTATTCGTTTTGATGGTGATGCTGGTACCATCACAGGCTGCTTTTGCATTAAGCAAATGCGGCTCCTTTGGATCGGTGATGCTTGCACTGCCTCCTGTAAAACTAAGATCGTACCCGGTGGTACTCCTTGTCCAGTTTGTAACCATCAGCAGATACTCATGCCCTACTGTTATTGTTGGCATGGCATTGAAAGGTGTGTTTCCGTTTGCCGATCCCTCGCAGTGAACACTTCCGGTAGCACCCGCCCTGCAACCGGTAGGTGATTCAGGGAAGGGTGCAGGTCCGCTGCCTGCTCCATAAAGATTTATTGAAATGGCCAACGAGGAGTTGGAAAAAACCTCGGTTGGATTATGGCCTGTGATATCGAACAACACCCAATCGTAATCATCTGTACTGGAAATGCCGCTGATCAAAAATCCCAAAGTACCCGTTTGATAACAGGTGAATTTATACCAGAAGGAACTGCTGGAAGTAATGCCGATAGCACAGCCGGTTTGAGCAACATTGGGTCCATCGCAATTCGTTACCAGGTTCTGGTGAAAAACAGAGGTACCGCAAACCGGGATCGCTTTATCAGGCGTCATCCCGGGCAGGCTGCAGGGTTGTGCATGAACGCTTAAACCAACGGCAACAGTAAGTATAAGGAGGGTAGTTATTCTTTTGATCATAATGGCGGTAAAATTATTATAAAGACGCTTTATATGGCCTTTATGCTGCAAGTGTTAATACGATTTTAACAGGTTTGATGAAGAAAAACAGGCAATTACATACGCATTCGCAATTTTTATGCCCTTACTTCACTTTCCCTTTTATTTCCTGCAGTTTCAATAAAGCTTCCACCGGGGTAAGGCGGTTGATGTCTACCTCTTCCAGCAGTTTTCTTATTTCATCGAAAGTTATGGAATGGGCGTCAAAAATGCTGAGTTGCATCTTTGGGGTATTCAGTTTTTTTACCGCTTCATCCGCATTTTCTGTTTTTCCATCCTCCCGGCTCAGTTCCAGTTGTTTTAATATCTCGTTGGCCCTTTCTATCAGGGCAGGCGGCATGCCGGCCATGCGGGCCACATGGATACCGAAACTGTGTGTACTTCCGCCGGGAGCCAGTTTACGCAGGAAGATGATCTTATTACCCACCTCTTTATTGGTTACATGAAAGTTTTTGATGCCGGGTAATTTGTTCTCCAGTTCATTCAGTTCGTGGTAATGGGTGGCAAATAATGTTTTGGGCTGATGGGGTGAGTTGTGCAGGAACTCGGCAATGCTCCAGGCAATGCTGATGCCGTCGTAGGTAGATGTTCCTCGCCCGATCTCATCCAATAATATCAAGCTCCGTTTTGTAAGATTGTTGATGATGCTGGCCGTTTCATTCATCTCCACCATGAAGGTACTTTCGCCGCCGCTTAAATTATCGCTGGCGCCCACCCGGGTGAATATCTTATCCGTGAGCGGGATCTTTGCATCGGTTGCCGGAACAAAACTTCCCATATGCGCCATCAGGGTAATGAGGGCCGTTTGACGGAGCAAAGCGCTCTTACCACTCATGTTTGGACCGGTGAGGATTATGATCTGCTGTACAGCCGGGTCTAAAAAAATATCGTTGGCAATATAGCTTTCGCCTACCGGCAGGTTGCGTTCTATCACCGGGTGCCTGCTGTCTTTTATATCAAGAATGAAATTGTCTTCGATCAAAGGCTTCTTATAATTATAGTAGATCGCATTGTTGGCAAAGCAGCATAGGCAATCGAGTACCGCCATTACATGCCCGTTCACCTGCATGGGAGCGATGTAATCCTGCAGTTCGTTCAATAATTCTTCAAAGAGCTGCATTTCTATCTGCAGCATCTTGTCTTCGGCGCCTACGATCTTTTCTTCGTATTCTTTTAATTCGGGCGTGATGTACCGTTCGGCATTCACCAGCGTTTGCTTGCGTATCCAGGTGTCGGGCACTTTTGCTTTATGCGCATGGGTCACTTCCAGGTAATAACCGAACACGTTGTTGAAGCTTATTTTTAAGGAAGAGATGCCGGTGGCCAGCGCTTCTTTCTGCTGTAATTCGATCAGGTAATCTTTACCGCCGCTGGCTATTTTGCGCAAAGCATCCAGTTCTTCATTCACTCCTGCCGCAATTACCGAACCTTTGGATGCGGCGGCCGGCGGATTTTCGCTGATCTCCTTAATGATCTTGTCTAAAATATATTTGCAGGGATTGAGTGAGTCGCCCAGTCTTTTCAGGTACTCGTTGGATGAATGTTCGCAGAGTGACCTGATCAGTTCGGTTTGCTGCAACCCTTTTGCGATCTGCAGCACTTCTCTTGGATTCACTTTCTTCAGCGGTACTTTACTCACCAGCCGCTCCACATCGCCTGCCTGTTTTATGTATTGAGAAATCTTATTCCGGAGCTCCACTTCTTTTACCAGGAATTCCACGGCGTTCAGCCGTTCATTGATCTTTGCAATGCTGTTGAGCGGCAATACCATCCAGCGTTTCAATAAGCGGGCGCCCATAGCGGAAACGGTGTTATCCAGTACTTTCAATAACGTATTGCTTCCATCGGCGCCGCCAAACAATTCCAGGTTGCGGATGGTGAAGCGGTCCATCCACAAATGCTCTTCCCTGTCTATCCGTTGTACGGAAGTGATATGCCCCAGGTTGGGATGTTCGGTATCTTTTAAATAATGCAGGATGGCGCCGGCTGCAATGATGCCGGTCGTCATTCCTTCAATGCCAAATCCTTTCAGGCTGTGGGTTCCAAAATGCTTCAGTAAACTTTCGGTGGCATAGGCTTCGGCAAAGATCCATTCTTCTAAAGTATAGGTAAAGAATTTGGTACCGAAGTTCTCTTTAAAATACTTCTGCCGGTTACGCTGAAAGATCACTTCGGCAGGTTTCAGGCTCTGTAATAATTTATCGGCATATTCCTTATCGCCTTCGGCAACAAAAAATTCGCCGGTGCTTATGTCAAGAAATGCGATGCCGGTCTTTTCATCTTCAAAATGAAGGGCAGCTAAAAAATTATTACTGCTGTGCTCCAGTAATTTATCGCTGGTGGCAACCCCGGGCGTTACCAATTCTGTTACCCCCCGTTTTACAATTCCCTTTGCCTGCTTGGGATCTTCCAGCTGATCGCAGATGG
>DAOQRQ010000235.1:0-5152 GCA_035355815.1 Ferruginibacter sp.
TCAATGGCACTGGAGCTTTGGGGATGGAATGAATACAACCGGATCGCCGGTTGTTACCCATACGTATACCGATACGCTCACCTACGCTGTAAGTCTGTACATCATTAATACGAACGGATGCTACAGCGATACCATGACCAAACAATTCACGGTATATCCATACCCGGTGGTTAATGCAGGGCCCGACCGGTATGTGCTGGAACTGGGTTCAATTACCATCCAGGCTACCGCTTCGGGTAACGACCTTCAGTACCTGTGGACACCGAACCTCTATCTCAACAACCATACGATCCTTACACCCCGGGCAAGTAATCTTCGGAATGATGTTACCTATACACTCCATGTAACGGCAAGGGGAGGATGCGTTGCTAAAGATGATGTGTTTGTGAAATTATTAAGGGCGCCAAAGATACCCAATACCTTCACGCCCAATAACGATGGTATCAACGACCAATGGACGATCGAATACCTGGATACCTATCCCGATAACCGGGTGCAGGTATTTACCCGGAGCGGCCAGCTTGTATTTGAAAGCAGGGGATACAGTATACCCTGGAACGGAACATTCAAAGGAAAGCCTCTCCCGTTTGATACCTATTACTACATCATTGAACCAAATAACGGGCGTGCACCCATCACCGGTTATGTTACCATCATAAAATAATTTAAAGTTTGTTTTTCATGGCTATACTTTAAATCCCTTCGGTTCTCCGCGGGGATTTTTATTTTTAGTAGTTTTACCCCATGCAAAAGATCATCTTTACAGAAGAATACTGTAAACCGGAGAACCTCCATCCTTTTACATACACCCGGCATATCCAGGACATACGCATTGGCATCTTAACCATCCGTGAAAAATGGGAACGCTATTTAAAGATACCATCGTACAATAAATGGGAAGATAACTACCTCGACAACGAAAGATCCATCAAAATAGAAAAGGGCATTGGTAAAGATGATTACCTGCTGGTGCATGCCAATGTATTACCTACGGCTGCAGTGATCGCCCGGATAAAAAAACTGAAGAACGGGGAGTTCCTTTCCTCAGGTACCGAAGGCGGGGTTGCTTACAAGTTTTCCAATAAAGAGGTGCTGGATCTTCACAAAATAAAAGTTAGCCATTCGGTGGAATACCGCGGCGATATGAAAGCCATCCATTTTCCCTGGCAGATATTCCAGTTAAACGACCGGGCCATCCGGGAAGATTTTTTGTTGCTCACCGGGAAGAGAAGATCGAAACCAATATCAAAAACAAATAAAACGGTTAAGCCTTCTCAGATCTTCCTGGAAGCAGGAGTTAAAATGGAGCATTGTATCTTAAATGCAGAAGAGGGCCCCATCTATATCGGAAAGAATGCCACTGTTATGGAAGGTGCATGTATCAAAGGTCCCGTTGCCATATGCGAAGACGCCGTGGTGAAGATGGGAACTAAAATTTACGGGGCAACCACCGTAGGCCCTTATTGCACGGTAGGGGGAGAAATAAAAAATTCCATTTTATTTGCATACAGCAACAAAGCGCACGATGGTTATTTGGGAGATAGCGTGTTAGGAGAGTGGTGTAACCTGGGCGCCGGAACCACCAACAGCAATGTGAAGAACAATGCCGGCGAAGTAAAGTACTGGCTGGATGCCGATAAAAAAGAAATGGCCGCCGGTAATAAAGGCGGACTGCTGATGGGAGATTATTCCAAGGCGGCGATAAACACATCTTTCAATACTGGTACCGTAGTGGGTGTTTGCTGCAACGTGGTTTCGCAGGGACTTACACCGAAGCTTATCCCTAATTTCTCATGGGGAGTGGATGGGATCACAAAATACAAGCTGAACAAAGCCATCGTAGATATTGATAACTGGAAAAAAATGAAGGGCATGAATATTACCGGGCAGGAGAAAAAGATTTTGACAGATATTTACAAACTATACTAAAACCAACTGACCATGCGTAAACAAATTGCTGCTGCCAACTGGAAAATGAACCTTACCCTGCAACAGGCAGAGAAATTAATGGATGACCTGATCGCAATTCCTCATAACCTTACTGCAAACCAGGAGGCTGTTTTTGGCGTGCCTTTTCCTTACCTCATTAATGTAAAGAACAAACTGGCTGGTAAGAAGAATGCTTTTGTAGCCGCACAAAACTGTTACGATAAAAAAAGCGGCGCCTATACCGGGGAGACAAGTGCAGAGATGCTCAAAAGCATAAACGTAGATTATGTGATCCTCGGTCACAGCGAACGCCGGGAATATTTTAATGAAAGCCATGCCATGCTTGCCGCCAAAGTGAATATTTGCCTGGAGAACGGGTTGAAACCGGTCTTTTGCTGCGGCGAACCTTTATCAATAAGAGAAGCAGGCAACGAGAACAGCTATGTGGAAACACAATTGAAAGAAAGCCTTTTTCATTTAACGGCAGAACAGCTGACCGGTTTTGTAATTGCCTATGAACCCATCTGGGCCATTGGTACCGGTAAAACAGCCAGCAACGAACAGGCACAGCAGATGCATGCATACATACGCAGCGTGATGGCAACACAATACGGGCAAGCGGTGGCCGATAGTATTTCCATTCTTTATGGCGGCAGTGTGAAAGCAAATAACGCCAAAGAGATATTTGCACAGCCCGATGTGGATGGCGGACTGGTGGGTGGCGCCAGCCTGGTTGCTGCTGACTTTGCTGCCATTATCAATAGTTTGAAATAGGAATTAAGAAGTGGCAGCTTTGCTGTTAGCAAAAGCAAAATTGATGTCTGCTTCTGTAAATGCATTCAGCTTAGCCAGGTCGAGTACTGTTTTTTTTCCGGTGGAATTCCGGTGATACATCGGAACAAATTTAGCTCCGGCCACCACTTCCCTGAGGGTATAAGAACTCCGGTCAACCACGGTGTTGCTGAACATATCGTCGAATGCTTTTATAAAAACCAGGATCTCTCCGTTACTATTGGCATAATCTTCTGCGGTAAAATTATACAGCGGACTGTTTTCAGTTATCGGGTGAACGATTGTCCAGTTGAGTGTAAGTATATTGGCTCTTTCAATTTCAAGCTCCAGCGGAAAAAATTTATTTACCATTTTCCCGTTCTCTTCAATCGTCATTCCCAAAGTAACCCTTGCTTCTGCATCAGTAAGTGTGGTGTCCTTTTTATAAGGAGCCAGCCTCAGCATTAATGCAGTTATATCTTTATAAGGAGCAATGATGGCATTCTCTGAAAATTTAAGATAGGCGGTAGGTTTGCTGAATCTTCCGTAAAACAGCCCGGTTGCAATGGCAAAACTCAGCAGCCCGGTTAAAGCTTCCCCGGCAGCAATGGAACTGGTTAAAAAACCATTCGGGCTTATATGCCCGTATCCAACCGTGGTAAAGGTTTGGGCGCTGAAAAAATAAGCCGATCCAAATTTACCCCATTCTGTCTGGCTGCTGATGCCATTAAGATTTTCCACACCGATCAGGTAATAGATAGCCGCAAAAAGAAAGTTGATCAGGATATAAAAAAGCAAAAGGATGCTGAGAAATTTCCACCGGGGTAAGGCCAGCATGGTATGATACCAGCTGATCCGGTCCAACAGGTTCACGCCGCCGATCTCAATATTGGGCCTGCCGTCTTTATTTACAAAACGGCCTCCATAGTCGGAAGCATTTGTGCCGAATCCGGTATTGCTTTGCGTCTTTGCTTTTGCGTTTATTTTATGCAACAATGCCATAGGTGGGGTGGTTTGTAAAAATCAGTTCAGGAATAAAATTACCGGCTTAATGAAATAGCTCTCTTTTGGCAAATAGTTATACCTTCAAAATTATTTCAACCGGCATACTTAATGTTTTTAGTAAAATTATATAAATTCAACAAAGTTCTGTTTGGATTGTTTTCTGCTTTCATTCTTGTATTCATTGTGATTAATTATAAATGGGGAACGGTGGCCACACCTGTATTGCAATACGGCATGTACAGCAGTGTATTCAGCATGAAAGATACGCAGACGGTGTACCTGGTAAAGGCCGATGGCCAGTCAATAAACAATGCCGGCATCTCCTTAACAAACCGTGATATTCTGCAGATATACCCCGATACCTATGCCCGGCAGGCGCAGGTTAATAATGATGTGTATGCCATCATGGAAAGGTATTTTGGGTACGCCGGCCTGTCTTCTCTTATGCACTACGACCGCTTCAGTAATACAATATCCGATTCGCTATTTATGAACTGGTATAAGACCCAGGCAGAAAAGATAACCGGGAAAAAGATTAACAACCTGGTCATCTATCAACAGCATTTTACCTGGCAGGGCAGCCGCTTACAACCAATAGATACAGCTATTAAATTATACAGCCTTGGTAATTAATAATACCCATAGAAGGAATTTTGCGGTTTTTTATCTGTGTTGCTTTGTGATAAGTTATGGCTGGCTTTTTTTCAACCAGCTTTTGTTTCACCAGTTGCAGCCGGTATTCTTTCTCAACAGGCTGGACCTTTCACTGAACATTGTTTTCCTGGCAGGTATTCAAAAAGCATTGATCAATAATTACCCGTTGCAATTGGGGTTAGACCTTCTGTTCCTGCTGATGCCATTTATGCTGCTGGCAACAGTGAATAAAAAAGGCCAAAGCCATTTTGCCGTACTCACCTGCATTTTCAATTTTGTTTATACACTCCTGTTATCATCTTTTACCCCGCTGAGCATTTCCGGTTTTGCAGGCTGGATCCTGTTGCCCTGGATCTTTGTATTCCGGTCACAAGCCGGGTTTTATTTTTCACAAAACAGCATACGCTACCTGTTCCTGCTTTTCTTTTTTTCTGCCGGCTTATGGAAGATACGCACCGGGGCTGTATTCAATACAGAACAAATGAGTGCGGTGCTGTTGCTGCAGCATGCCGCTTATTTGGTGGATGCGCCTTCGGATTGGTTTACAAACTGCGTCAATTACCTCGTTATTCATAAACAGCTTTCCTTCCTGCTCTACTTACTGGTAACCATTGCCGAACTGGTTTTTGTAATTGGCTTTTTCACCAAAAAATACGACAAGGCACTGATCGGTATCTTCCTTCTTTTTGTACTGTTTGATTTTATCCTGATGCGGATAAACTATTTTCCCTGGGTGGCTTTCCTCGGTTGCTTTTGGTTTGCGAAATACAGCGAACCGGCTGTTGAAGAAAAA
>DAOQRQ010000236.1:0-5151 GCA_035355815.1 Ferruginibacter sp.
GGCATTGTGGTGCTGTATATCAATAACCGCATCGTACACAAAAAAAATCACGTAGTGATAAAACTGGGTATTCCCACCCATTTTGTGGTGCTGGAAAAGATCAGTCAGCAGGATGATCTGATTACACTTGTATATTGGGATTATGGCCATCGAACCCTATTACAGTTATCGCCGGCTTTTTTAAAACGGATCGTGTTTGGGATCACGTATTGTACCAAAAAAACAACCGATGCAGACTAAATACGTACGAACGATATTATTGATTACGGTAACCGGCTTTCTTTTTTCCTGCTCGCCAAAGAATATCTCTACAAAATATTATTACGAGAACGAGAAAGTGCTGGACAGGATCGAAGAATCCTATAAACAACTTTACCAGCTTACCCCCTTTACCATTGGCTTTACGGACCGGACCTTTAATACCGTATCGCTCGAGATCATAACCGATACCCTCAGTTATATTTATGAATTTGGCGTTAACGAACCCAGGCTCACCGATACGCTGATGAAGTATCATCCCCGGGCAACAAGGGTGCTGGACCTGATCAATCAAATGCGGTCTATCCGCTGCACCTGGATCCGAAACCTGGATTATTATGTGGATGAAAAAAAGAATTCACTCATTTTTATGTCGATAAAACCTGTGGCATTGAAAGCCCCGCTCTCCTATCATAAATATTATGTGCTCACTTATTTCCAGCAACCCCAGTATTTCGACAATGAAGGAAGATTGCTTGATAAAAAGACTTTACGCAGGCTTCGTAAAATAAACGGGGAGATATTCCGGAGGATCAATGATAAAGTGTGTTACACCATCTCCGGTAACTTCCGCTGATCCTTCCCTTTACGGACTCACCCTTAAAAAATATAGGTTATCTTCGGTATGCATGAGACCATTATTAACCGAACTGATAAAGCGCACCGTTCTCCAGAAAAAAAAAGGAGTTCGTGGAAAAAAGCAGGAATACACGGCCTATGAACTTGCCATGGGTTTCCGGGAGCTGAAGATCACCGTTATTCGTTCGGCCAGGGATACCTTCCTCATCATACTCGGCATCTTTTCGGCCGCATTTGGATTGGAAAGTTTTTTACTGCCCAGCAATTTCATCGATGGTGGCGCAACAGGCATTTCACTTTTGATCAGCGAAATAGCAAAAGTGCCCCTGCATTATTTACTGATATTTATCAATATCCCTTTTGTTTTACTCGGGTATAAAACCGTTGGGCAACAGTTCGCCATTAAAACGGCGCTGGCCATTACCGGGCTGGCGTTGGTGGTGGCATTTGTTCACTTCCCGGCCATAACACACGACAAGTTACTGGTGGCGGTATTCGGCGGGTTCTTCCTGGGCGCCGGTATTGGCCTGGCAGTAAGAGGCGGCGCCGTAATAGACGGAACCGAAGTGCTGGCCATATTCTTAAGCCGCAAATTGGGAACCACCATCGGCGATATCATCATCGGCATCAATATCGTTGTTTTTTCAACAGCTGCCTATCTTATCAATATTGAAACGGCGCTCTATGCCATGATCACATATCTATCTGCCTCCAAAACCCTCGACTTCATCATTGAGGGTATTGAAGAATACACATCGGTTACCATCATCTCATCGCACAGCGAACAGATACGGGAAATGATCATCAATAAAATGGGAAGAGGCGTTACCTTGTACAGCGGTAAAGGCGGGTTTGGTAAAAGCGGGCAAACGAGAAACGTAGATATCGTTTTTACCGTTATCACCCGGCTGGAACTGAACAAACTGAAAACGGAATTGGTAAAGATCGATCCCAACGCCTTCATTGTAATGAGCAGTGTAAAGGATACCAAGGGAGGCATGATCAAGAAGCGGCCGCTGAAACACTAAGCATCAATGCGGTTTAAAGAACAACATCTTAACAGCAAATAATACGATCAGGGCGCTCATCACATAGCGTATCCGTTGCTGGTATGTTTCATTCTTAAAGAAAGTATCTGCTGCATAGCCTGCAAAGAATATGATCGTGCAGTTGGTGATAAAACTTCCCAGCATCTGCAAACCGCCCAGCACCAGGTTCTGCTGCACTATATTTCCCCGTTCGGGATGAATGAACTGTGGCAGAACGGAAAAATAAAGCATCAGTGAACCCGGATTAAGCAGGTTACCAACAAACCCGTCAACATAAAATTTTTGCAGCCCGGGTATATTATTTTCCTGTTCGTTTGTTTTCCACGTAATGGTCTTTAAATTCCGGATGGCAAGATAAAGAAGATACGCAATGCCGCAGTAACGCAGCAGGGCAAGCGCTGCCGGGTTGGCAACCAGCAGTGCTGTTAATCCCAGAACAATGGCGCTGATATGAATCAGGAAAGCACTTACAACGCCCAGCGCCGTGGCCCAGCCTGCTTTACGGCCATATTCAAAAGTATAGGTAAGATACAGCATCATATTGGGGCCCGGTGTGAGCGCAAACACAATCACCAGGGTTATGTATGAAAGCAGTTCGGTAAAAGGCATTCGTCGTTGCTTTATTTATATTCGAAGAATATCTCAGTGGCTCCGTACCCGTATGCATGATGATACTGGTTCACAAAAGACTTCACTTCCTTTTTAAGCCGTAATATATCGTGTATCTCATCCCGCAGTCTGCCCTCTCCTACACCATGAATAATGGTTAGGGAAGGTTGAATATGCGCCACAGCCAGGTTATAATATTTCTCAAATGCTTTTAACTGCAGGCTGAGTATCTCAAAATTGCTGAGCTGTTTCCAGTTATCGCTGAGCTTTTCAATATGCAGGTCAACCACGCTGCGGGCAGGTTCCAGGTGATGCCGGATCTTTGACGCATCGTAGATGCGATAGCCGCTGTTGCCCAGCCTGCTGAGGTCCATCTTTTCTTCTTCCACCCTGTCGGGGTAATTTTCAAACAACACATAACTGAACCCCGGCTCGTTTTTGATCTGTATCTCTTCTATTTTTTTGAATAATTGTTTTGCTTTTAGTTTTAATGAGGCCTCGTAATGGGTTGCTTTCTTTTTGTCAGCCTCTTTCAATGAAAATTCAAAATCAAAACGGGGACTGTCACTCAGGTCTTCAAATTGTACATCATGAATATAGAAATCACTGAGCGGTTCAATGGTATTCTTTAGCTGGAAACTACTCTCGCCGCCGATCATGAGGTTGTAGGTGAACGTATAAGCCGTTTCATCCAGGTTAACGAGGTAGAGTTTGAATTTCTCCACCACATCATCGTCAAAAATATCTTTGTCAAACACCGGGAAGAAAGAAAGTTTTACGCCGTTCCCTTCTTTCTTTTTGGGAATGAATTTTTCTTTCTGCACATTGTCAATAAATATCTTTTGCTTATCTGCTTTGCGTTTTTCTGTAAACATTTTGAAGTAAGGGAAATCTACCTGGTCCATATAAGCCGGGAACCGCACCCCCTTCACTTCAATCATCAGCATTTTTTCGTTCATGATCTCCACCACTTTGCCTTCTTCATCGGTAAGCCGAACAATTATTTTATCGCCTGGTTGAAATTTCATGCCCCTGTCCCCTAAAGGGGAAATTTGAATGTAATTAAATAAAATGGTCGCACACAAAGTTACTTAAAGTAAAACTGCCCCGGCATGGCGGGGGCAGAAGTTGAACAGGATTACCAGGCTGGAATCAAAAAATCAAGCAGTTGTTGTTGCCAGCTTGCTTTTTTTATACCCGTACAGGAAATATACCACCAGGCCAATGCCAAGCCAGGCAAGGAACCAGGCCCAGTTCATGGCCGTCATGCCGGTTAAAAGATAGAGGCAGGTGATAAGTCCCATCAAGGGTATGAGTGAATATTTTTTTACAAAGGCAAGTACGGCAAGCAATAAAGCGCTTATCCAGAAAACGATCAGCGATATATTCGGCATGGCCAGTTGCATAAAGCTTGTTTTACCGGTGGTATATTCTTCATTGCCGCTGAAATCAAAATTGAACAGGCCGGCGAAATAATTCTTCGATAATGTTTGCGCCAGTATCATAGCACCGATCACGATCACCGGGAATATGAATTGCCCGTTGATATAGGGCAGGTGAAAACGGCCGGCCACTTTTTCTTTTCGGGGGATCAGCAGCACGCCACCGCAAACCAGCACAAAAGCAAACAAAGTAGCAATGCTGGTGAAATCCAGTACAAATGTTTTATCTGTGAAAAGGATGGGTACGCCTACCACAAGCCCGGTTATGATGGTGGCAAAGGAGGGTGTTTTAAATTTCGGGTGTATCTTCTGAAACACCGGTGGTAACAGGCCATCCCGGCTCATACTCATCCATATCCTTGGTTGGCCCATCTGGAACACCAGTAACACACTCGTCATAGCAACCACGGCACAGATGGAAACCAGGAACTGCATCCAGCCGATGTTCAGGTTCTGCGGTTCAAAAATAAAAGCAAGGGGGTCTCCCACGCCATCGAAGTTCTTATAATGAACAGCGCCGGTAAGAACCAGGGTTAGTAAAATATAGATCACGGTACAGATGACCAGTGAAAGCACCATACCCCTTGGAAGATCCCGTTGCGGATTCTTGCTTTCTTCTGCCAGCACGCTCACGGCATCAAAACCGATATAGGCGAAGAAAACGCCTGCAACGGCAGTCATTACTCCCGAAAATCCGTTAGGCATAAACGACTTCACGCCTTCATCATTGGCGGGCGTCCAGTTGAAAGTGAGCCCGTTTGAAAAAACAAGGTAACCACCCACCAGGATGATCAATCCAACAACCGCCAGTTTAAGCAGCACCATCACATTGCTGAAGTTGCGGCTCTCTTTAATGCCCCTGTAAACAAGATACGTGATGAGCAGGTTAATTACGAGCGCAGGCAGGTCAAATATGATCCGCAGACTGCCGAGCATGGGTGCATTATTCCAGGCAGCAATATCGTCTGCATTTGTTCCGCCCCCTTCAATGGTATGTTTGGCTTCCATGTAACTGGTGGAAAGGTATTCGGGGATATGTACATTCAACTTACTCATGAAGGAAGTGAAATAATCGCTCCAGCTGTATGCCACATAGATATTTCCGATGGAATATTCCATGATCAATGCCCAGCCGATGATCCAGGCAAACAATTCACCAAAAGAGGCATAGGCATAGGTATAAGCGCTTCCTGCCACCGGTATGCGGCTGGCAA
>DAOQRQ010000237.1:0-5128 GCA_035355815.1 Ferruginibacter sp.
AGTTGGCAGATGAATTTGAGGTTTTTGCAGACAATTGTTCTGCGGTAAAACGGCATTATTGTAGATTCGCAGTATGACAGGCAAAGGACTTACGGCTGCGTATGTTTTCTTCTTCTTCATGTATTTCATTGGGTTTGGGCTGATGGGAAACCTGAACGTAGGCATTCCTTTTCCCTGGAAAAGCCTTATTGAACCCCTTAATCTATCCAGGCTTTTTTATACCGTAACCACTGTTTTGCTGGCCCACTTCTTCGTATTCCGTAAGTTTTACTACCGCAGGCCCCGTTGGCTGGTATTCATTGTGGTGTTTGGCCTGCTCATTTTTTTCATCCTGTTCCGTTATCTGCTGGAAGAGATCATTTTTCCGGCTACATTGGGTTTTGGGAATTATAATCCGCACACTACATTCCGTTATTACGTGGTAGACAATCTCTATTTCGGATCCATCACCATTTTAATAGGTTTTGTTTTTTTCCTTTTCGATGAGTTGTTCCGAAACCAGAAAAAGCAGGCAGCCCTGCTGGAACAGAATAAAAAAGCCGAACTGAATTTTTTACAGGCGCAGATGAACCCCCATTTCCTGTTCAACTCACTTAATAATATTTATTCGCTGGCCTACCAGCAGCATCCGAAAACAGCTTCGGCAGTACTAAAGCTGAGCGATATGATGCGCTATGTGACTTACCAGCGATCGGATACAGTAAGCCTGGAAAAAGAGATGGAATACGTTTGCAGTCTTATTGATATTGAACAATTGAGGCACGATCATAAATTGCAGGTAGATATCAGGGTTTCTCCCGGCGCCGGGCAGGTATTGATTACGCCGCTTACCCTGGTACCCCTGGTGGAAAACGTACTGAAGCATGGCGACCTGTCTGACGAAAGCAATCCCTTTATCATGCAGGCATCGGTAAGTGATAAGAAACTGGCCATTACCCTGAGTAATAAAATAAGTATCACAAAAACCAAAACAGAAGGAGGTGTGGGATTAAAGAACCTGCAGCGCAGGATGGAACTTATTTACAAACCCGGAGAATACCGTTTTACCAGTTTGCAAAAAGAAAATACATTTTACACAACCCTGATCATACCTGCCTGATGTACCGCTGTATTGTTATAGACGACGAACCGCTGGCGCTGAATGTGCTGGCAGATTATATCCGGCAAACGGATGGGCTGCAATTGGTAGACATCACCACCAGCCCTATCAAAGGCCTGCAGCGCATACAGAATAACGAGGCCAACCTGGTATTCCTGGATATACAGATGCCCGAACTTACCGGCATACAGGTGATGAAGATAATTGACCAGCGCTGCAAAGTGATACTCACCACCGCCTATCCCGAGTTTGCACTGGAAGGTTATGAATATAATGTGACCGACTACCTGCTGAAACCGGTTTCCTTTGAACGGTTCACAAAAGCGATACAGAAATTACCGGCAGTGCTGACTACCGAAACAATAAAAGCGCCACAACAGGAATATTTTTTTGTAAAGAGTGAATACAAATTACTGCGTATCGATTTCAGCCAGGTATTATACCTGGAAGCACTAAGGGATTATGTAGCCATTCATACGTCCGACGGCAATAAGATACTTACCCTGCAAAGCATGAGTTCATTTGAAAAAGAACTCCCCGCCCATTTATTTGCCCGCATTCACAAGTCGTATATTGTTTCCATCAGCAAGATCAGTTTCATTGAAAAGAACCGGGTGGTGATCGGCGATCAATTTTTACCGGTGGGAGAAACCTATAAAACAGCCTTCCTGCAAAAAATAAATTACCAGCAGGAAAAATGACCGGCATTTGTCCTTCGCTACACCTGCTGTATTACTTATTTTGAATAAGACATGTCTGTGTTTTGCTGATTTAGTCAGTATCTTTCCACCAGTAAAACTCCTCATCATGAATGCTGCTGCATTAAAAGAATTACAGGCACCGCTTAAAGAAAGATACAAATCAGATCCGGCCGCTGCCCTGCTCAGCTTAAAGGCAGAAGGAAAACTGGGAGAAGGAATATCCTGCAAGGTAGAAACCGGGAAAGCGATCATTGAAGCCGGTCTTCATCCGGCTACTGGAGGAACGGGACTACTCTCCTGCTCGGGTGACATGTTGCTGGAAGCCCTTGTGGCCTGTGCAGGCGTTACCTTACAAGCCGTGGCTACGGCCATCGGCATTGAAATAAAGAACGGCAAAGTAAAAGCAGCCGGTGATCTGGATTTCCGGGGTACCCTGGGTGTTTCCAAAGAAGCAGCTGTTGGTTTTAAAAACATACGGCTTGACTTTATGCTGGAATCAGATGCCACGGCCGAACAACTGGAAAGCCTGGCCAAACTCACCGAAAGGTATTGCGTGGTTTACCAAACCCTTAAAAAGGGTGTAACCGTTGAAACAACATTTCACCAGGCCTGAAAATAATTCTTTGATGCATAGATAAAAGAATAAAGCCCGTTACAAGAACGGGCTTTAAAATGCTCAGTATTTTAAAAGTTATTTAGCCGTAGCAGGACTTATAACAGTTCCAACCTCTGAGATGCTGTTCGCAGGAAGGCCTGCTTTTCTTGCGTGTTCACGAATCAGCTCTTCATTCTTTGCCTTATAAACGCAATAGATCTTGTTGGCAGTTACATAACTGTGATCCCATATGATGTCGGGCCCCATTTCGGTAAGCACCGAGCAGGAATTTTGTGATGCAGCTTTTAACTGTTCCGGGGTTAATTTACCGGCATCGGGGATCTCCCTTTCAATAACGAATGTTTTCATTTCTGTTTTGTTTTTTGTTTTTAGATTTTTTGTCTGCTTTGCGGTTTGCGCCGTTGCGGCAAAACCGGTAAAAAGAAGGATTGAAATAAGCAATTTGAATCCGTTTGCGATCTGTTTCATGTCAGTAGTTTTTAATTGTTAAATGATGATACAAAACTAATGTGCACTTGTACGGATGGCTGTAACAAATCATCCAACAAATAGAACAGGTACTGAAACAAATCGTTCAATCAATACCATTTTTCATTCAATGGAGACAAATCGTTCAGGGAATAAAAAAATTGGACCGGGAAACGGGAAAATCACTGAAGGAGTTCGAGGTAAGCCATGGGCAGCAGTCCGAATTTCTTTTTAAAGCATTTGGTGAAGTAAGAAGGACTGCTGAATCCCGAATCAAATGTTATCTGGGAAATGCTGTAGGGCTTTTTGCGCATCAGCTCTTTGGCTTTTTCAAGCCGGAATTCTTTTAGGAGAATATTGGGGGATAAACCGGTTAGCTGGACCGTTTTGCGGTATAACTGCGATTTGCTCATCGCCATTACCTTACAGTAGTCTTCCACATCAAATTCTGCTTCCTGCCATTTTTCTTCCAGTTTACCGAATAAAGATGCAAGCAGTACTTCATCCTGCGGGGTCATTGCCGTAAGGCCGCTGGTTTTGGTTTGAAAATGATCTTTGGAAGCCAATCCCCTGACTGCAGCGCTCACCATGATCTGCCTGTTGCCGGTTATGGCACACATATAAGCCGCCAGTTGCAGGGTATCGCCAAACAGGTTATTGCTTTTTTCAACGGGCTCACCGCCATTGATAGCTATTTTTATACCTGCTTCATCCTGCTGTATCTCTTTTTGAATGGCCAATGCGCAGGAAACCGCTTTGGATGCAGAAACAAAAGAAGCGATGAACCCGGTTCCCCCATATTCCACTTCAGTTCCGCTATGCCTGGCCAGGTTTGACCGGATGATATTATTATTGTAATTAAGCAGTTCATAGGCTTTATCCCGGCCAAGTTTGTATTGAAGCAATACCGGGTCGGCCATTTCAATCATCAGCAGGATGCGGAAAGAAGGATCGGCAAAAACCTTCAGCCCGTCGCTCCCGGTCGCTGCATCTTCCGGATCATATATCCTTCCCAGGAAAGAAGATACCAGGTCGGGACTTACTTCAATGATCCTGTTGGGTATCAGCCCGTGCGCCTTTCCGTGTAATTCCTCCACGGCTTCTTTGGATGGTGCATCTATCAGGCAGAAAACATTTTCCCTTTCTTCATCTATCCAGTAGGTCATGCATTTGCATTCAAATTCATCCTGGTGAAGCAGGTCCTTATGATGTGCTTCCGCCACTGCCCGTGCCTTAACACCCGGAACTATATGTACATCCATGTAAATAGGCATGCGTTTCTGTTTAAATCAGTAATTGTTCTAAGCAGTTCATTACCCCATAAAGAAGGTAAAGATAAATTGGAAAACTGAGTAACACAATAATTCCTTGGATGAAGACCAGCAACCCGGGAAGCATTCAGAAAATTAACGGATGTGCTGTTCAGCATGAATGCCGACAGTTCCATTGATAAAGCAAAGCAAAAACTGAAACCGGTGATCGATTATTTCGAAAGCATTAAACAGAATTATACCAGCAGCAGCAAACACGACCGCAAGATGCGTTACGCCGTTATTACAACCTGGCCGTGCTGTATTATTATTTAGACGATCCGCAGATGATGATGAAAGAAGCCCGGGGGCTGATCTTAAATGACTACGACAGCCGCGACGGAAAAGATTTTGAGCGAATCGCTATCTGGCTGAGGGACCTTTTCCAGACCAATAATATCTATACCCGGCATTTCAGCATCGATCCTTCTTCATTTAAAGGACCCTTTGAAAAGGAAGCCGTTAGTGTGAAGTAATAGCGCTTCATTTCTTTTTCAACTCCTTCACTTCTTTAATGAGGGTATCGATCATGGCCTGTTGTTCTTTGATGGCTTCCACCAGTACCGGTGTAAGTCTTCCATAATCCACAGACTTATATCCCTTACTGTCGGTGATAACCAGTTCGGGAAATAATTTTTCCACTTCCTGTGCCGCAAAGCCAAGCTGGCGTTCGTTGGTAAAATGCATGTCGGGAAATTCATCCTGCCGCCAGTAATAATACATGCCGTTGAGTGAGCGGATCTTCTGCAGTGAATTTTCTAAAGAAGAAAAATTTTCTTTGTACCGGATATCGGAGCAGGCAACAATACTGCCGGTATAACAGATATTACCAACCACATGCAGTCTTTGCGAAGGGTTATTGGTACCGATGCCCACATTGCCATTCCCTCTTACTCTCATGTTCTCAGTAAATGCATAAGAGTAAGAGGGAATG
>DAOQRQ010000238.1:0-5121 GCA_035355815.1 Ferruginibacter sp.
TAAGGGGTTTTGGCAGAAGGTTCCTTTCCCTGTTTTCGCTGCATCAATACGACCTGGTGTTTATACAGCGGGAAGCAACGCCCATCGGTCCTCCTGTTTTTGAATGGTTGTACAGTAAGGTCTGGCGAAAGAAAATACTCTACGATTTTGATGATGCCATCTGGATCCCGGCCACTTCCCGGCAGAATAAACTGGCCCACAGCATAAAATGTTTCTGGAAAATAAAGCGAATTATAAAATGGTCTGCCGTGGCAATCGGGGGAAATGATTATTTGTGCCGTTATGCGATGCAGTATAACAGCAATGTGGTCTATATTCCCACCCCTGTTTCTTCGGAGAAAACTGCGCCATTTATCCATACACCCAAGAGCGCTCAAATGACCGTAGTCTGGACAGGCAGCTTTACCACCCTGGTGCATTTACGGGAACTGGAACCCTACTTACTGAAAGCATATAACATACAACCGTTTGCTTTAAAAGTTATCTGTAATGCCCCCCCGGAACTGAGTTTTCCTTCGGTTACCTATGTTCCATGGAGCATCGAAAATGAATTTACGGAAATTGCTTCTGCTCATATTGGTATAATGCCTTCGGAAAAACTGGTATGGAGCGAAGGCAAATGCGGGTTCAAACTCATACAGTATATGAGCCTGGGGATTCCCTGTATCGGGGACCATACAGCTGCCAATGAATTTATTTTGAGCGAAGGCGCCGGAATAGTTATTAATGAAAAAAAGGAGTGGGTGGACAATCTTCTGAAATTGATTGGGGACAAAGCGTTACGAGAAAGGCTTTCCGAAAATGGGTTAAAAAGATTCAATGCTTTATTTTCGACAGAGAAGAATGCAACCAAGTTAATTGACGTCATCCATCAAACCAAGAACCGGTAAAAATGAGCATTGATCTGAAAATCACTTCCATGGAAGTAAACAGGGAGAACCTGGAGCGGTATAAGGAAGCTTTTGAAAAAAACGATATGCCCATGCCTTTGCCAAAACTGCAATGGCAGCACGACCATTACCTGAAAAGGTCTTTCATTTCATGGATCATTGATGACAACAACTGCATTGCCGGCCTTTACTCATCCTTCTTTGTAGATTTTTTGGCAGAGGGGAACCGCAAAGCTGCCGCCCAGTCAATTGATACGCTTACCGACATTAATTACCGGGGCAAGGGGTTGTTCACGAAGCTTGCTTCTGATGTTAACAAACGGCTGGCAGATGCCGGTACGCCATTTATTTACGGTTTTCCAAACAGCAGCTCAGCCCCGGGGTTCTTTAAAAAACTGGGCTGGCAGAAGATCGGTGATGGCAGCGTTCCATTTCTCGTAAGGCCCATCCGGTTCACTTTCTTCTTAAAAAAACTGATGAAGGCAAAAGAGTCACCTGCAAAGCCGCTGCAAACAGCAACCATTACGCATGATAAGATCAGGGCTATGAAAGACTTCAATGACGGCAGGGTGAACGCACTGGCAGAAACATTTCTTTCGGGAAAAAAATATGCCGTTTGCCGGGACAGTAATTACCTGAACTGGCGTTTTGTAGAAAAACCTGATGAGCAGTACAGCCTGTATGGGTATTATGAATCAGGTGTGCTGAAGGGCTTCGTTGTATTTACAGTAAAACAAAAACATGGTGGTAATATCGGGTATATTATGGACCTTATCTATGATCCGCAGGAAGGAAAGACCGGTAAGGCGCTCTTAAAGTTTGCAGTAAAAGCGATGAAGCAATCCGGTGCTGATCTTGTATTGGCCTGGAATTTTAAAGAATCGCCCAACAGGCCGGCTTTCAAATCCAACCTGTTTTTTATAATGCCGGAAAAATTAAAAACGATACAGCTTTTTTTTGGCGCCTGCTTATTTGACGGGAGTATTGACAAAGCTGCTTTTTTTAATGCAGCAAACTGGTACATCAGTTATTGTGACTCGGATACGGTTTAAATAAATACACCTGCCTGGGTTTTATCCTCCACCGGGCAATATTTTGCAGCCGTTTCAGTCATGGTCAGGTTCTGGAAACCATATTTTTCCTTCAGGTTATTATAGTGATCAAGCAGTACGGTCAGGTTATTCATATTCTGTTCTATATGGCTTCCAAAATTATGCGGATGCCACCACAGGTGATACATTGAACCCTCCCGGGCTGCTACGGTCATTTCTTTTTTTATCCGGTTCAGTTTTAACTGCTCGAACCATGCCAGCCTTTTATTATACGGCTTTAAAAAATGACTGGCCGGGATGTTCATTGGCTGATCCTTTTCTCTTTTCAGTGTATGGGTATTGTATCCCGATATGGGAAGGTAGGTGTCTAATAAACGGCAAAGCCTGATAAAAAGCACTTCTGCAGCAAATGTACGGGGCTTATATATCCACGATGTGGGATTGCCCCGGTAAACATGTATATCGTTGTTCTTTAAAACAGTAAGATAATCAAGGTTAACCTGGTTGCGGGGAAACACAATGCTGGTTAATTTAATATTATTCGCCCCGGCTATTTTTTTTGCCGCTTTTATATCCGCATCAAATGCGGCTGCATCCTGACCTTCTTCCAGACAAAAATAGTGGCAGAAAGTGTGCGTGCCGATCTCGTGTGGACTTTGTTTTATCTGTTGAAACAGGCTATAGCCAAAATGGTAAGGATCATCTGTTTCATCATTCCCGAGTTTAGGGAATTCCTTGCTGTATACATCATAGTCCTTGTTGTCATAGCCGGGTTTAGTAGCCGGCACATAAGCCAGGAGCTCTTGTTTGTTTTTAGCAAACAAGAAACCGACGGTGGAAAAAGTGACCTTAATATCATACTGGTTAAAAAGAGCAAGTAATTCCGGAATTACTTGCTTCACTCCCAGAATATGATCTCCATACTTTTCCTTGGTAGTTACATCCCAAACTCCCCAGAGCAATTCAAAATCCAGGGATATTACAAATACTCCCCTATCATTATTTATATTATTCATTAAGACTTAAGATGGAATGTGGTGGTAGCGGTGAAATTAGTCGTTTTTTTTAAATGATACAACATCTTACTCATAGGTTTATACCTCCGCTACGCTTATCTTTGCCGGCGTAATTTGTATTTTTTGCCCTTGCCTGATCACCCGTAAGCCAGGTAGCCGCTGAATGAGTGGATTTAGCGATTGGTAAAAATATGGAAAATAAAAAGCATCGTGACCGCATGAACACAGAAATTGTCCTGGTAAATCCTTTTACTCAAGCTCCCTTACAAAAGAATGCAGCGGGCCTGCAGGGAGAGGGGTCTGCTGTTTTCCCATACCGAAACGGGGCATATCGAATTGTGCCGGAAGATAACTATACGCAGAATTTCGGGTACCAGTGGAATAAGTTTGCCAGTACGCAGATAGACCGGGAACAAAAGAATTCAAAAGTGAGCTACTCCCGATTTTTCGCAGAAACCGGCTGGGATAAGGAAGACCTGCAAAACAAGAATGTGCTGGAAGTGGGAAGCGGGGCCGGCAGGTTTTCTCAAATTATTCTTGACCACACCAGTGCAAATTTATACAGCGTTGATTACAGCAATGCAGTTGAAGCCAATTTTAAAAATAACGGACACCACCAGGGCAGGCTGCAGCTTTTTCAGGCCAGTGTGTATGACCTGCCTTTTGCAAAGGGGCAGTTTGATAAAGTGTTTTGCTTCGGCGTAATACAACATACACCCGATGTAAAAAAAACGGTGCAATCATTGATTGAAATGGCAAAGCCCGGGGCGCAGGTCATTGTTGATTTTTATTGCGTGAACGGCTGGTGGACCAAACTGCAGGCCAAATATCTTTTAAGGCCCATTACCAAAAAATGGAGTAATGAAAAACTGCTGAATAAGATCGAGAAGAATATCGACTGGATGATAGCCACCACCACGTTTTTCAATAAAATAGGTATTGGCAGGTTTGTAAACAGGTTCATACCTGTTTGTGATATAAGAGGCACTATGCCGCAGGGTTTGTCGAAGAGTGAATTAAGAGAATGGTGTATCCTGGATACGTTTGATATGTTCAGCCCGCAATACGACCAGCCTCAAAAAGTTTCTACCGTAAAAAAATGGTTTGAACAAAATGGTATGGAACAGGTTTGGGGTGGCCCGGTCTATTTTGACAATTGTGTTGCTTATGTAGTTAAGGGGGTGAAAAAATAGTACAGGCTTAATAACGCCGGCTGTCTCCATTTCCGGTGTTCCTCCCTGCAATTTAAATTTTACGGCTTCGTTAAAAGAAAAGCCGGTATGCAGCGATCAGGGCATGGTGCCGGGTTAAAAAGAATAATTAATTACAGACATCTTACCTTTGACTTTAAAAATTTAATCATGTGTGGTATATCCGGCTTTGCCGATTTCACTAAAAAGACCGGCCGGGAAACGTTAGAAAAAATGAACCGGATCATGGCCCATCGTGGCCCTGATGGAGAAGGCTATGGCATTTATGATATACCGGCTGCTACTATTGGCCTGGGGCATCGCCGCCTCAGCATCATCGATCTTTCTGAAGGAGGCAAACAACCAAAGACATACAGGCACCTTCATATCACATTCAACGGGGAGATATATAATTACCTGGAAATAAAAAAGGAACTGGAACAAAAGGGGCATGAATTTTTCAGCCACAGCGATAGCGAAGTTATTTTACACGCTTACGAAGAATGGGGAAGCCAGGCCTTGCAGAAATTCATTGGTATGTTTGCCTTTGTCATTTATGATGAAAAGGCACAGCAATTGTTTGCCTGCCGTGACCGGGCCGGGGTAAAACCCTTTATTTACTATCATAAAGACGGGGTGTTTTTATTCGGTTCTGAATTAAAAGCATTGATACAACACCCCGCATTTGTAAAAGATATAAATACCGATGCGGCAGCCGCCTTCATGCAGTACGGCTACGTGCCCACACCACATTGTATCTTCAGGGATACCCATAAACTAAGGCCTGGCCACTTCCTGGAACTGGACCTTAAAATGCAATCGGTTAAAACCACGCAGTACTGGAATGTATATGATGCCTATAACAAACCCTTGCTCGATATCGGTTTGCCCGAAGCAATCGTGGAAACAGAAAAAATTCTCAGCAAGGCTTTTCAATACCGCATGGTGAGCGATGTGCCGGTGGGCGTTTTCC
>DAOQRQ010000239.1:0-5119 GCA_035355815.1 Ferruginibacter sp.
TGCCTGCCAATGGCAGGATTGGCGCCGGCTCCAAGCCCTTGCGTGAGGTGTGGCCCTAGTTGTATTTTATTGGGCACTTTACTCAATGCAATGGCCTGTGCATCTGTATTGCATATAATAAAATTTACCCCTTCAATATTCTGCGAAAACATGTGGTTGACCGCATTGCTTCCGCCGCCGCCAACACCAATAACCTTGATGATGGAGGACTGTTCTTTAGGCAAATCAAAATGAATCATGTTGTGTAAGTTTGTTTGTTAGTAAGTGTGTTCTGTTTGTGTATGTGTGTTTGGTATTGATCCGAATTATTAAATATTAATTCCTAATTATTAATTATCTCCAAAAAATCCTTTAGCGCCCGGCCGGTATTACCCAACCGGGCAGGATTATTGGGGTTACAGTTGCGTATCGCCTTCTTCTTTGAACATTTCGATCAGGTTGTTCTTAAATGTATCCATGAAACCTTTCAATGTTTTGCGCTGTTTCATTTTTGGCAAAGTTTCTTCTGTTACAGCTGCAAATTCTTCGGCTATGGGTTCCTGTTGCACGAGGCCTTTGGCTTCTACTTTCAGGAAATTCTGTTCAAACTGCTTGTGCTTGTTTTCGTAATCGTTATATCCTTTTAAGATAAGCCCGATACAGGTGCTGTACATTGGCTTGGCCAGCTCGTCGATGTGACCACCGGACAGATGCTCATTCGGGTAACCGATCCTTGCATTGAGGCCGGTAACGTACTCGGTTAGCTGCAGTAAATGTTTCAGCTGCGATCCGCCACCCGTAAGTATCACACCGCCATTGAGCATGCGGTTATCTAGACCAACCTGTTTCAGGTGATAAGTAACAAAGTCCATGATCTCGCTCATGCGTGCCTGTATGATATTGGCCAGGTTCTTAACCGATATTTCTTTAGGAGCCATGCCACGTAAACCAGGGATGGTGATGAATGCATTTGATTTTGCTTCATCGCTCAGGGCGCTGCCAAATTGAATTTTCATTTGTTCGGCCTGTGTTTTTAACACACCCAAACCGGTCTTAATATCATTGGTAATATTTTCTCCACCAAAAGGGATCACAGCCGTATGCTTCAGGATGCCTTCGTAAAAAACAGCAAGATCAGTAGTACCACCACCAATATCAACAATGGCCACACCTGCTTCCAGGTCCTGGTCGCACATAACAGCAGCAGCTGATGCAAGCGGTTGCAATACCAGGTCTTTGGTAACCAGGCCGGCTTTTTCCACGCTGCGGTTGATATTGCGGATGGCATTTTTATCACCAGTGATGATGTGGAAGTTTGCTCCCACTTTCACACCACTGTATCCAATGGGGTTTGGAATGTTCTGGAAATTATCTACCGTAAATTCCTGTGGTATCACATCAATGATCTGGTCACCTGCAGGAATGTATGTGCGGTATTGATCTGCCACGAGCCTGTCGATCTCTTCCTGGCTGATCTCTTCTTCAATATTCTGGCGAACAATATCTCCCCTTGTTTGCAAACTTTTGATATGATGACCGGCGATGCCAACATATACTTCGCTGATCTCAAGGTTAGGGTTAGACGCATAGCAGTTTTCAAGGGCTGTTTGTATGGCTTTGATGGTTTGGTCGATATTCAGCACCATACCATGCTGCACACCGTTGCTGTTTGCCCGGCCAAAGCCAAGGATCTCAAGCTTTCCAAATTCATTTTTGCGACCGGCAATAGCAGCGATTTTAGTGGTGCCGATATCCAAGCCTACAATAATGGGTTGTTCCTGGTTCATAGTTGTATGTTTTTTGTGTTTGTGTGTTTTGTATTATTGACTGTTTGTTTTAGTAATCATTTTTCTTTGGCATCACCACTTTTGGTTTTGCAACGGCCGGTTTAACTACTGCAGGTTTTGCTGTTACTGGCTTTGTCCCTACAGGCTTTGCCGTGGCAGCAGGTTTCTTTACAACCGGCTTTGCTTTCTTCACCGCCGCACCAACCGGTTTTTTATTACCTGCACCTGGCTTTACAGCGGGTTTTTCGATTGGCTTTGGTATAGGCACAAACTGTGTTCCCGGTATCAGCTTTTCAAATGGCAGGTCGGGCTCTGTTGCTTCTTCACGCTCCATCGATTGCTGTATGATGCTTACATCAGTACTATTCTTCTCATTATCCTGCATGAATATTTGCACAGAATCGCTGGACATGCGGGCTGAATTAGCTGCGATGGCCTGCATGATCTGGATCGTACGCAATGAATCGGCTGAAAAATCTTCTGCATCCCTGATCTTTGCAACTACCTGTCCTTTATACTGCAGGCCGATCTGGCTATACTTATTCCAGCCGTATTTAGTAATAATGTTTTTATAAAACAGGCGCAGCTTGGAAAATTTCTGTGCTGCATCCGATGCATCACCGAATACAATCAGCTGGTTTCCGATCTTGGGAATCAATTCAAAATTTCTTTTCGCAGTTATATCTACCTGCTCTATCATCGACATTAAAAATGAATCCTGTTGAATTAAAATGCTCAACGTATTAATGTCGGCAAGTAAATTACTATCGGCCCTTGACAGCACACGGTTATCTGTTGGAAAGCCGGTAAACACTGGTAATCTCGCAGACAATTTATCACTGAGTGGCAGGATCATCCTGCTTTTATCGATATAGAAACTATTTCCCTGTACCGTAAATATCCTGGAGATAGGCTCTCTCTCTTCCACTGATGCCTGCATGATATCGTTGTTGTCGAAATACAGTTCAGCATCTTTGATCCATATCTCATTTCGCAAAGCCGTTTCCATGGCGCCAAGGTTAAACGCTTCAACAGGTTTTCCAATGGCGTTTACACCTACCCGTGATGTAATGATCTTCATTACATCCGACTTATCAATGAAGAAATTATTGCTGACGCCGCTGATGTTGATGTCGATTCCTTTACAACGGTTTGATTCCTTTTTCCGAACGGCTGCCACAAGCAAAACGATGCTGCACACACCGATACCTATCCACATTACCAGCAGGGCTATTTTCTTCAGGTTATATCGTTGAAAAATATTCATTACACATTTACCAGTTTAAACGCACCGATCAATACATTTTTAATGGGTTCTACCATCATATCTATGTCACCTGCACCTGCCGTGATGAGCAATGATGGTTTACTCAATGCAATCTCCGTCAATAACATTTCTTTGCTCACTACTTTAACTTTTCCGCTGTTCATCTTTGCAGCGATCATTTCGCTTTCCACACCGGGCATCGGCAATTCTCTTGCCGGGTAAATGGGTAATAACCATACCTGGTCGGCGATACTCAAAACTTCTGCAAATCCGGCAGCATGATCATTTGTTCTGCTATATAGATGCGGCTGAAAAACAATGCTGCACTTTTCACCCGGGAAAAGATTTTTAACCCCAAGGATCAATGCCCTTAGTTCTTCCGGGTGATGCGCATAATCATCTATCATCACACAACCATCCTGCTTCAGGATATATTCAAATCTTCTTTTTACTCCTTTAAATGCTGCTACAGCTTCGCGTATTTTATTCTTCTCAATGCCCAACTGGTCGGCCACCATGATCGCTGCAACAGCATTCTCTATATTGTGCATGCCGCCCATGTTCAGTTCAAAACCATCCAGCACCTTATCTTTTATACATACATCAAATGCATAACCGCCTTTGTTGATCCTGATTCCCTTCGGATACCCATCGGCTTTATGATCTTCCACGCTATAACGCAACATCGTAGATACCCTGAACTTATCTTCTTTTACCAAACCCTGTTTGCTGATGAGCACACCACCCGTTTTGATTTTCGTAGTAAACTCAACAAATGCATCTTCCAGGTTCTCGGCCGTTCCGTATATATCCAGGTGATCGGCATCCATTGATGTGAGCACGGCGATATCGGGTGACAGTTTCAAAAAACTACGGTCATACTCGTCGGCCTCTGCTACGCTCACATTGTTTTCATTGCTCCAGAAATTGCTGTTGTAGTTGGATGCGATCCCACCCAGGAACGCATTGCAACCATAACCACTATGCCTCAGTATGTGTGCGATCATAGAACTCGTGGTGGTTTTCCCATGGGTACCGGCTACGCATATACTAAAAGTATCTTTCGTGATCATTCCCAGTACATCACTCCTTTTCAACAGGGTATAACCATTGGTCAGGAAATATTGGTACTCTGTATGACCTGCCGGTATGGCCGGTGTATAGATAATGATCTCTGCAGCCGTATCAGCCAATGCTATATTGTCTTCAAAATGGATCTGCATCCCTTCTGCCTGCAATTGCCTGGTCAATACTGTTTCAGTTTTATCATATCCACTCACCCTAACACCCCTGCTGTGAAAATACCTGGCCAGTGCACTCATGCCGATGCCCCCGATGCCCAGGAAATAAACAGATGATATGGTATTGATCTCTTTCAGTGTTATTTTTTCAGACTGTTTATAATGTGTTCGGCTATAATGCTGTCGGCATTTGTTACGGCCAGTTTCCCGATATTTTCTTTTAAGGTTTCCTGCAGTACTTCATCTTTCGACAAGGCGATCACCGCCGGAACCAACTTATCTAACGCCTGGTTGTCGGGAATCAACATGGCGGCATTTTTTTTAACTAAATTTTGTGCGTTCACCGTTTGATGATCTTCTGCTGCAAATGGATAAGGCACAAATACAACTGGCTTTTTCACGATACACAATTCCGATACCGACATCGCCCCACTCCTGCTGATCACCATATCCGCTGCTGCGTAAGCCAATTCCATCCGGCTTATAAAATCACTCACGAAAATCTGCCCACGGCCTTTGCATCTTTCTTTCGCCTTTTCAAAATAAGGTTTACCCGTTTGCCAGATCAACTGCAGATCATTGGATGAAAACAGGTCAAGATCCTTATCAATCGCTTCATTGATGGTTTTGGCGCCAAGACTACCACCTACCACCAACACGATCTTCTTATTCTCCTGTAAACCAAAATGCTTCAGCGCTTCCTTTTTATCAGCATTATTATCCAGGATAGCCTGCCTCACAGGGTTACCGCTGATGATGATCTTGCTGGCGGGGAAAAATTTTTCCATTCCGTCGGTAGCGGTAAAAATGCAGCTTGCTTTTTTCCCTAACATCATGTTGCTTTT
>DAOQRQ010000240.1:0-5116 GCA_035355815.1 Ferruginibacter sp.
TCTGGTGGGCATAAAAGCCCCAGCACAGGGAAGGATGGTTAAGTAATAATAAAATGCAAAGCAGCATCAGACAGTGGATGACCTTTTTCATTGTTCATCATTAAGCCATCTAAACTGGGTTAAATATTCCGTGCCGCCCGGTTGTTTTTCCGGTAAAAGAATGCTGTTTTATTTTTTTGCGTCGTCTTCATCAATATCGGTAACCCCCCCGCTTACCGCAAATTTCATGGTTTGTGCGGCGGTGATGTTTTCGATGGGCTTCACCCTGTTCTTTGGTATCACATATACATTGCCGGCAACCGAATAGGCCATGGGTATATAAACCGTCACGTACTCATTCAGACCAAAATCATCCATTTCCTCCCGGGTAACAAAACCAAAGCGCCAAACATCATTGTCATCCACATTGGCCAGCACGTGCTTGGTGAATTTTTTATTGTCGCCGGCAAAGGCCTCAAAAAAATCACGGGTGGTGGAATAGATATGCTTGATGCCGGGTGTTCGTTCCAGCAGTTTATCAAAGAAGTTGAGAAAGCGGGCGGTAATGAAGAAAGAACTGAAATACCCGATCACAATAAGCACCACAATAATGAGCAGGAAGCCGATGCCGTAGTTCTGCACATGTACCACACCCCGGTCGTCGGTATAGGTAAAAATGGGTATCAGGCTGTCGATGGTGGTAACCGCCCAAAAAATGGCATAAGCGGTAATGGCCACGGGCGCCAGTATCAAAAGTCCCTGTAAAAAGTACTGGAATGCCTTTTTGTAATGAAAATTCCTGTTCATAGTAGTTTGTTTTGTGTACCAAAGATAACTGATTGAATGCCCTTTTACTAGGTGATAAAAATGCCTTTCCCCGGGGCCGGGATGATTAAATTTTTATTACGAAAGGCAAAAATAAGTGATGGAAACTTTGGTTACATTAAAAGTTTCCATAGTTTTGCTCCCCGATTATGATAATACCTGATACAAAACAACGCATTCAGAAAGCAGCCCACGACCTGGTGATGCAATACAGCATCCGCAGTGTGAGTATGGACGATATTGCTGCCAACCTTGGGATGAGCAAGAAGACCATTTACCAGTATTTCAAAGACAAGGATGAACTGGTGGAGTCGGTGGTGGACGATGTAATAGATACCAACCAGTGCATCTGCAACCAGGACAGGGACCGGGCCGATAATGCCGTTCATGAGATCTTCCTGGTGATGGATATGATGGTGGAGATGTTCAAGACCATGAATCCATCCATCCTGTTTGATATGCAGAAGTATCACCCGGCTGCTTTTGGCAAGTTTCAGAAACACCGCAACGAATACCTGTATAACGTGTGCCGGCAAAACCTGGAACGGGGGATCAGGGAAGAATTATTCCGGCCCGAGATCAATGTACACACCATGGCCCGCTACCGGGTGGAAACCATGCTTACGGCATTTAACCCCGAGTTTCAGCGAAGCGTAAAGCAAAGCCTGCTGGAAATTGAAAAGGAGATCATCATCCATTATCTCTTTGGCCTGGTAACCCTGAAAGGATACAAACTGGTACTGAAATACATGGAAGAAAAAGGACTAAAAAAATGATAAGCAATAAAACTACTGTGATGAAAAAGATAACGAAGTATAGCCTGTTCATGATCGCCCTGCTGGTGATGAACATGGAAACAAACGCACAAAAGGTAAATTCATTTACCGTGCAGCAGGCGATAGATTATGCCAAACAGAATTCGGTGCAGGTAAAAAATGCCCTGCTGGATATTTTGATCCAGAAACAGGTGAACAGGGATATAACCTCTATTGCGCTGCCGCAGATAAACGGAAGTGCGTCGATCACCCGTAATATAGATATCCCGGTACAGAGTATCCCGGATTTTATAAGTTACCAGGTATATGATGTGCTGAAGAAAGAAGATGTAAGAGATGCCGGCGGTAATCCCATAACAATCCCTTCGGGAGGATTCAGCAACCTTCTTTTCCCTTTTGGAAATCCCTGGAATGCCAATGCCGGCGTTACACTGAGCCAGATCGTTTTCGATGGCCAGGTGTTTATTGCACTGAAGGCACGTAACGGTACCATCACGTTACAGGAACGGATCGCAGAACTGACCGAAGAAAGCATACGGGCAAATGTTTATAAAGTGTACTACCAGCTGGTTGCCGGAAAAGTGCAGATCGGTTTACTGGATGCAAACATCAGCAGGCTGGAAAAATTAAAACACGATGTGCAGATCATGTACGACAACGGGTTCACCGAGAAAGTGGATATCGATAAACTTTCGGTGCAGTTAGCCAACCTGTCTACCGAAAAACTGAAAGCGAACAACATGCTTAAGAACGGGTACTCGGGTTTAAAACTGCTGATGGGAATGCCGATAAAAGACAGCCTTATACTTACCGACACACTGGACGATAGCCAGGTGAAGGAAGGCGTACTGGAAGCAAGCCAGTTCAAATACAGCGATCGTAAGGATTACCAGATAGCAGAAGTGACCAATAAACTGAATGGCCTGAATATAAGGCGCTATAAACTCAGCCAGATCCCAACTTTCCTGTTGGTTGGCGGATACAGTAAACAGGCACAGCGTACTGAGTTCGACATATTTGGTAAAGGAGACTGGTTCACCAGCTCTTATATAGGCCTTCAGATGAAGATCCCCATTTTTAATGGCTTTGCATTGCAGGCAAAGAAACAACAGGCCAGGCTGCAGTTGCAGAAAACACAAAACCAGGCAGAGGCATTAAAGATCAGCATCGACCGGGAAGTGGAGAGTTCAAAAGACAATTTTATTGCTGCCATTGCCACCATGGATTTTCAAAAGAAAAATATGGCGCTGGCGGAGAAAGTATACGACCAGACCAAAAAGAAATACGAGATCGGCACCGGTTCGGCCACCGAGATCAATACGGCACAACTGGATCTGAAAACAGCGCAGACCAATTACATCACGGCCCTGTATGATGCCATCATTGCAAAAATCGATTTCTTAAAAGCAACCGGAAAACTATAATTAAAACAGACTAACTAAATAAGATGAAAAAGATAACACAAATAGCCATTACCGTTTCAGCGATGTTGATCCTGGCATCCTGCAACAACAGTAAAAAAGACGATGCAGCCATTATCAATGATAAAAAGGCAGCTATTGAAAAATTAAAAGCCGAAAGCGCCAAAAATGAAGCAGAAATAAAAAAACTGCAGACCGAGCTGGAGAAGATCGACAGCAACACGGCCAATGCAGCTAAGATGAGACTGGTGAGTGCAGCCCCCGTAGTGATCCAGGACTTTAAACATTATATCGACCTGCAGGGCCATGTGGATGCAGATAATATCTCTTACATATCACCAAGGGGTATGCCGGGCCAGGTAAAAGCTGTGTACGTGGTACAGGGCCAGTTTGTAAAGAAAGGCCAGCAATTATTAAAACTGGATGATGCCATTGCACAGCAGCAGGTAACCGCAGCCAAACAACAACTGGAAGGAGTGAAAACGCAGTTAAGTTTTGCGAAGAACCTGTATCAACGTCAGAAAAATCTCTGGGAACAGGGCATCGGCACCGAAGTGCAGCTGATCTCTGCAAAAAATAATGTGGAAGCGCTGGAGAATCAGTTGAAGTCGGCAGGCGAACAGGTGCAGCTGGCTGTAGAGCAGGTGAAAACCACCAACGTGTTCAGTGATGTAAATGGCGTGGCCGATATTGTGAACATACGGGTGGGTGAGACCTTCCAGGGAATGACGGCTGCCGGTCCGCAGATAAAAATTGTAAATACCAGCACGTTGAAAGTGGTGACCAGCGTGCCGGAAAATTATCTTACCCGCTTACACAAAGGTTCGGTAGTAGAAATAAACATACCTGATGCAAATAAAACGGTCACTTCCAGACTTTCTGTTATCAGCCAGGCAATAGATATTACACAACGGGGTTTTATTGCTGAAGCAAAAATCCCGGCTGATCCCGCTTTAAAACCCAATCAAACTGCCATCATGCGCATACTTGATTACTCGGCGCCCAATGCCGTGGTGATCCCGGTGAACATCGTACAAAGTGATGAGACCGGTAAATATGTTTACCTGCTTACCAAAGGAAACGATGGCAAGACCGTGGTTAAAAAACAAGTGGTGGTGATCGGTGAAGTGTATGGCGATAATGTGGAAATAAAATCCGGGCTGAAGGGCGGAGAGCAATTGGTTACCGAAGGCTACCAGGCACTTTACGAAGGACAGGTGGTAAGTGTGGTGAAATAATTTGCTGAAAAAGAATTGTGAACGTGACTAAAGATGAATAAAGATTAACTGCTGACTACAAAATTATTTTATGAATAATATCATTGAAGGAATATCGAAGAAATTTAAACAGTTCAAACCCACCAGCTGGTCTGTTGATAATAAAACGGCTGTGTATATCATTGCCGCCATCATCTCCATTTACGGGCTGTATAAGTTCAATACCATGCCCAAGGAACAGTTCCCGGATATTGTGGTGCCAACCATCTCCATTGTAACGGTGCATGTGGGCAACTCGCCAAAAGATATAGAGAACCTGGTAACCCGGCCCATCGAAAAACAACTGAAAGGCATCAGCGGCGCCAAGGTCATTAAAATACAAAGTACTTCACAAACCGATTACAGCCTGATCGTAATAGAGTTTGATACGGATGTTAAAACAGACATAGCCAAACAAAAAGTGAAGGATGCGATCGATAAAGCCAAGACCGACCTGCCAACAGACCTTACCCAGCAACCGGATGTGCAGGAGTTTGCGTTTAGCGAAATGCCCATCATGTTTGTGAACGTAAGCGGCGATTACGACCCGGTTAAGTTGAAATACTATGCTGATAAAATGCAGGATAAGTTTGAAGAACTGACCGAAGTAACCCGGGCAGAGATCGTGGGAGCGCCGGAAAGAGAGATACAGGTGAACGTAGACCCCTATAAAATGAGCCTGGCCCGTGTGAGTTTTATGGATGTGGAAAATGCCATCAGCCGTGAGAACAAGGATATCACCGGCGGTCTTATTGAAGTGGGTAACATGAAACGAACCCTTCGGGTAAAGGGCCAGTTCACCAGTGCATTGAGCCTGCAGGATATTGTGGTACGAAGCAGCGCACAGGGCGCTACTGTT
>DAOQRQ010000241.1:0-5083 GCA_035355815.1 Ferruginibacter sp.
AGTGTCGATATCATTCATGCAAGCAGTGTGCATGTAAAAGAGGAAATGATACCCTCCATCATGCAGGCAAAGCAGGTAGTGGAGTGCATACGTACCCTGCCGATCGGGTACAGAACGGTATTGAACCTGTACGCCATTGAAGGTTATTCGCACAAGGAAATTGCCGGCATGCTGGATATTGAAGAAAGCACCAGCCGAAGTCAGTACACGAGGGCAAAAGCCATGCTGGAAGACATTTTAATAAAAAAGAAGATCATTCAAAAGCAAAAGAAAAAAACAACTTTTTTCGGAGCAGTATCGCCGGGTTAGCTTAACCACTTTGACCGGCCATTACCAATAACTATTATGTTTTTGAAAAATGGAAAGAGATTTTTACACAGATGAATTTGAACAGCTGATCAAAGAAAAATCAGACCAGTTCAGGATGTACCCCTCAAAACGGGTATGGCACAGCATCTATAATAACCTGCATCCCAGCCGGAGATGGCCATCTTTTGCGATAAGCATCCTTTTCCTCACCTCCCTGCCTTTGATCGGTTACCTTAATACAGGCAATGATGCTGCGAAAGAGCCGTTTACCGGAGGAAAACCGGGAAGTTCACTTGCTGGTAAAAGCAACAGCATTGCTAAAAATGATGAATCAGCTTTAGCCGGAAAACCATTGCCGGAAAATAATAACAGTACTTACCTCTATTCTTCAAACAAGCCTGAAATAAATACGGAGGCAACTCCACCAAATACTAAACTTAGCCAAAGCAGTTATGTTGCCGGCACTTCAAGAAGAAGCCCTGTTACGAATAAACCAGCTGCAGGTAAGAATAAGGGCTTGGTTCAACCGGCCGGTAATCCGGTAAACAATAGCCAACAACTATTTGCTGTTACAGAAGCGGCTACTAAAAAGAATAACCTAAAAGAAACGAATCCTGCTAACCCACAAGCCGGCAATGAAGCTATTTCGGCTGAGAATGATGACGCATTGAACAAAGCGGAATCAAAGATCAATATGGCTGTTCAGTCTCCTGCACCCGAAACAACTGCTGCAGCAAAGGAGAAGGCGAATGCACAAAAAGCCATTATTGCTGAAGCAAAGGCCGATCCCCAGGAAGAAAAATCATGGATCGAGAATTACGCCATGCAGAATAAACCCAAAAGCAGTAAATGGAAAGATCGCCTGGATATTGAGTTCTATGCAACCCCCGCAGTTAACTACCGTAAATTAACCACCGATTCAAAAGGCTCAGTAGCTCCATTTGCAACAACCGGTGATATCAATAAATCGATCAGCCAGAAACCCGGCCTGGGTATTGAAACCGGCCTGGGAGTATCTTATGCCTTTGCAAAAAATCTGAGATTAAAGGCCGGTGTTCAGTTTAACTATACAAATTACAATATCAATGCTGATCAGATCAATCACCCGATACAAACTTCTATCTTACTCACCGATCCGGTAACCGGTTATTCATACCCGGCTGCCCGCTCATCTTCCATTGCAAATACTTTTGACAACAATGCATTGCAGCCGGTAACCCTGCATAACCGTACATACCAGGTATCAATGCCCATTGGATTATCTTATAAATTATCCAGCAACAAAAATGTAGAGTGGTTTATAGGCGCTACAGCCCAGCCATCTTATATTTTTGGAGGAAAAGCACACCTGATATCATCTGACCTTAAAAATTATGTTTCCGATCCTTCCAGCATTCGTACCTGGAACCTGAACATTGGACTTGAAACATACATGAATTACAGGCTGGGCGCTTACAGTTTACGGGTTGGTCCGCAGGTACGTTACCAGGTTTACTCAACTTACCGGAAGGATATAGCCCTGATAGAAAAGCCATATGCTGTTGGACTTAAATTCGGTATTGTAAAAGGCTTCTGATTTTAACTGATCTTTCTGTTTTTTAAAATAGAACGCAACAATTCATGAACGGGTTGTTGCGTTTTTTGTTCTTACCGCTACCCTGTTACAGGTTTTGCAATGCGGCACTTAACATTTAATTTTGAACAATGAGATACCTCCTTTCCTGTATTCTTGCTGCATTTTTGCTGGGGTCCTGCTCAGATTCTTCCAGCCCCGAGATTAAAAAAGAAGAAAAAGAATCTGCAAAAAGGCAAAGTTTCTTTCCGGTTACAAGCTATATCCGGGGCCAGATTTATGAGATCAGAACAACCGGTGTTAATCCACTCAGGTACATAACCAGTAACAACCACACCGACTCTTCCTGGTTGAAAATTGAAGAGCTGGAAGAAGCCGTAAAAGAATTCCTGGCTCCCGTGATCGATTCAACCAACCTGGTAAGTTTGTTCACAGAAAAAAACTTTCTAGACCAGACCATCGCGGCTTATACTTTTACGTATGAACCAACGGGCCCATTGCCAGATACCATGAAACTTAAGCGCTGGGATGTTCATATTGATGCAGAGACCGACAAGGTAAGGAGAATATACATGGTGAAAGAAATAAGCCCTTCCAAAACCCTGCAATTAACCTGGCAGGGAGGTAAGTACTGTAAGATCGTTTCCATTATTACCGACAATAAGGGGGTCTCATCTGTAGAGCGGGAAGAAAAAATAACCTGGGATTTTTAATCATAATGGATCAAAAAGAGTTTACAGCCATTGCTTCCACTATTCCTGCTGAACCGGGAGTTTACAAATACTATAATGCCTCAAACGAACTACTATATGTAGGCAAAGCAAAGAATCTGCGGAAAAGGGTCAGTTCTTATTTCTCAAAAACCTTCACCAGCTACAAGACGCATGAACTGGTAAAACGGATCCATCATATTGAGTTTACCATCGTTAACAACGAACAGGATGCCTTTTTGCTGGAAAATACGCTGATAAAAGAGAACCAGCCAAAATTCAATATCAATCTTAAAGACGATAAGAGTTATCCCTATATCGTAATAAAGAACGAACGCTTTCCCCGGGTATTTTTTACCCGGAGAAGAATAGCTGACGGATCGCAATACCTGGGCCCTTATACCTCCGTTGAGAAAGTAAGAGAACTGCTTGATTTTATCCGGCAAACAATTTCATTACGGAACTGCAAACTGAACTTATCGGAGAACAATATAAAAAAAGGCAAATTCAAAGTTTGCCTGGAATATCACCTGGGCAACTGTAAAGGACCCTGCGAAGGACTTCAAACAGAAGAGGATTACCAGGAAGATCTGAACCAGCTGGTTAACCTGCTAAAAGGTAATCTCAGGCCGGTGATCCGGTATTTTAAAGAAGAGATGAGCCGGCTTGCCGGAAGTATGGAATTTGAAAAAGCAGCAGTGCTGAAAAAAAAACTGCAACATCTTGAAGGATACCAATCAAAGTCGGCCGTTGTAAATACCCGTATCGGAACCGTAGATGTATTTTCCATCCTCGAAGAGGGAAATACCGCTTTTGTGAATTACCTGGCCATTAATGCGGGAACCATTGTAAGAACAAAAACCATTACCCTCGAAAAACAACTGGATGAAACAGCGGCAGAAGTTCTTTCATTTGCAGCTGCACAGCTGAGAAAAGATTTTGAAAGCAATGCCAATGAGATCATTGTTCCCTTTGCCATAGAATTTCCTGAAGAAAACGTAAAAGTAACCATCCCCAGAAGCGGGGATAAGAAGACCCTGTTGACCCTTTCGGAAAAGAACGTAAATTATTTCCGGGATGAACTCAGAAAGAAAAAGACCCTGAACCTGGAGGAAAGATCTGCCGATGAGAAGCTAAAGGTTTTGCAGCAACTGAAAAAAGACCTGCAGCTTCCTTCTGTTCCCTTACACATAGAATGCTTTGATAATTCAAATTTCCAGGGAAGTTATCCCGTTTCAGCCATGGTATATTTTAAGAACGGGGAACCCAGTAAAGCAGATTACAGGCGTTTTAAGGTAAAAACGGTTACCGGTATAAATGACTTCGCATCTATGAAAGAAGTGGTTTACCGGCGGTATAAACGCCTGCTCGATGAAAACAAACCATTGCCGCAGCTTATTATAATCGATGGAGGAAAAGGACAGTTAAGTGCTGCCATGCAAAGCATTGCTGAATTAAAAGTGCCGGGTACAACATCGGTTGTGGGTTTGGCAAAAAATGAAGAAGAATTATTTTTCCCGGGAGACAGCCAGTCCATAAAACTTCCCTGGGACAGCGAAAGCCTTAAGCTGATCAGGCGCATCCGTGATGAAGTACATAACTATGGCATCACTTTTCACCGCAACCTGCGAAGCAAGGGCACATTTAAAAACGAACTGGAACAGGTAAAAGGCATTGGAAAAACCACCGCTGACCTGCTTCTAAAGAAATTCAGATCCGTAAAGAATATCAGGGAGAAAAGCCGGGAAGAGCTGGCCGAAATAATCGGGAATGCAAGGGCTGGATTGATCCTTGAATATTTCAGGGACAAATAAACCCGGCCTGTTTAAAATAAAAAGGGGCCAGAATGGAAATTCAGCCCCGTTTAAAATCCAATATCCTATGAAAAACCGAAACGAAGATAGCCAAACCAAAACTCACCGCCAATACCCTTTTGTGGGTATTTATAAAAAATTGTTACTATTTAAATTTTATAACGCTTTGTTCAGTAAATAAAAAAACCCGTCATATAGACGGGCTTTTTTGAAATATTTCTAATAAACGGGACTTAGTAACTCCAGAGGTCCTGTTCGTAATTAAATATCTTTTCTTTGATATTCTCACCTTCCAGGAGCTGAAGTATTCCTTTATCCTGTAAGCCTGGATAATTCCTGATGAACCTGTCCAGCGGGTTATCTATCGTACTCTTAATAATACGGCCATAGAACATGCGGCTTTCAAAAAGGTCTTCCCAACTCATACGGCCGCCATAATTTTTTCCATTATATACTTCGTAACGGGCAAATATCGGGCGCATATCGGGATAATAAACCCAGAATAATTCTGTTGGTCCCAGGTTAACACCCATTGATGTGATTACATCTTTAACCGGGGCGATTCCCAATATCCTCCAGAAGAGGCGTGAACTTTCTTTATCAAAGATTACCTCTTCCTTTACTCTGAAACGATAGAAGGAATCTAAGTTAATTTCCGGACGTTTATATACAACTCC
>DAOQRQ010000242.1:0-5082 GCA_035355815.1 Ferruginibacter sp.
CTCATAACCATTGCATCCCGGTCAGAGACCGGGACGAGAAAAAACCGGATGAATGCTAAATCATTTAATCATCTATAAAAACAGAAACATGAATATCCGATTCTTGCCAGCAATGCTCATTGCCGCATTGCTAATTTTATCATGTAATAATAAATCAGATATGCCCGCTAAAACAGCCTATCAATGGCCCGACAGTATTAAAGCCCCGGTAGCAGAAAAAAAGCCGAAAGAGCTGATTGCACACGGAGATACCCGTATCGACAATTACTACTGGATGAACGATTATTTTAAAAAAGGTCCCGACAGTACAAAGGCGGTGGAATACCTGGAGGCAGAGAATAAATACTACGACACCATGATGGCAGGAACAAAAGCCTTCCAGGAAAAACTGTATAATGAGATGAAAGCGAGGATAAAGGAAAAGGATGAAAGTGTTCCGGTATTTAAGAACGGCTATTATTACTATAACCGGGTGGAAGAAGGGAAAGACTATTTTGTGTATTGCCGCAAAAAAGGATCATTGGATGCAAAAGAAGAAGTGTTGCTGGATGTAAATAAGATGGCGGAAGGACATAATTATTTTTCAGCCACCGGTTTTGATGTGAGCATTGACAATAAACTGCTGGCTTATGGAATTGATATGTTATCCAGGCGCCAGTACACGATCTATATAAAGAACCTGGAAACAGGAGAGATATATAAAGATGCGGTAACCAATACAGAAGGCGACCCGGTTTGGGCAAACGATAACCAGACCTTCTTTTACACGTCAAAGAACCCGGTAACTCTTTTGTCTGAAAAGATCAGGAAGCATAAACTGGGTACGGATGCAGCAACAGATAAGGTTGTTTATGAAGAAAAAGATCCTACCAACTATATTGGTGTGGGGAAGACCAAGTCGGATAAATTCATACTTATCGGCTCAAGCGCCACTCTTTCTTCGGAGTACAGGTATATTGATGCCAACAAACCGGATGATGCCTTTAAAGTTTTTCAACCAAGGATGAAGGAAGTGCTGTATGATGTGGATCACGCCAATGGCAAATTCTATATCCGCACCAACCTGGATGCAAAGAACTTTAAAGTGGTTACCTGTACCGAAGACAAAACCGACAGCAGTAACTGGAAAGAGATGATCCCCCATGATAAAGATGTGCTGATACAGGGGACAGACCTGTTTAAAAATTACCTGGCAGTATCAGAAAGAAAGAACGGGCTTACACAGGTTCACATCATCAACCTGCAGAACAATGCCAGTCATTATCTTTCTTTTGAAGAGCCTGTTTACCTGGCAAGCCTGATGAGTACTCCCGATTTTAATTCGGAAGTGGTGCGGTTTAACTACACGTCACTCACCACACCATCCACCGTATATGATTACAATATGGGAACCAAAGAAAAGAAGCTGATGAAGCAGCAGGAAGTGGTTGGAGGCTATGATAAGAACCAATACGAAACAGAAAGATTATTTGCTACGGCAAAGGATGGAACAAAGATCCCGATCTCCATTGTATATAAAAAAGGATTTAAGAAAGACGGAACAGCGCCGTTGATGCTGTATGGTTATGGTTCTTACGGCGCCAGTATGGAAGCAACGTTCAGCAGTACAAGGCTGAGTCTGTTAAACCGTGGATTCGCCTATGCCATTGCTCATATACGTGGCGGACAGGAGATGGGACGTTACTGGTACGAAGATGGTAAGATGAGGAAGAAGATAAACACGTTTACAGACTTTATTGACTGCGCTGAATATTTGCTGGCCAATAAATACAGTTCCAAAGAACATTTGTATACCAGTGGCGGCAGCGCCGGCGGCCTGCTGATGGGCGCTGTGGTAAATATGCGTCCTGATCTTTGGCACGGCGTTGTAGCAGGTGTACCATTTGTAGATGTATTGACAACCATGAGTGATCCATCGATCCCGCTTACAACCAACGAATATGATGAATGGGGAAACCCGGCCGATAAGGAAAGCTACTTTTATATGAAATCGTATTCGCCGTACGATAATGTAGGGAAGAAAGCGTATCCCAATATGCTGATCACCACCGGCCTGCACGACAGCCAGGTACAATATTTTGAACCGGCCAAATGGGTTGCTAAACTTCGTGAAATGAAAACAGATAATAATAAACTGTTGCTGTATACCAATATGGAAGCGGGGCATGGCGGCGCTTCGGGAAGATTCAAAGCATTAAAGGACAGGGCAAGGGAATATGCATTCATATTTGCACTGGAAGGAATAACCGAATAAGACAGAACGAAATAAAAAGCCGAAGCGATCAGCTTCGGCTTTTTATTTAAAGTATCATTCCGGTTAAACCAGGTCGATGTCGAAATTAACCAACTGAACAAATTCGGCCAGGCGTTCATCAATATCAGCCTTTGTTATTTCTTTCAGCCTTTCGGGCCCGAACTTCTCTACACAAAAACTGGCCATGGCACTGCCGATGATAATGGCGGTTTTCATATTCTCAAAACTGATGTCTTTTGTTTTGGCAAGATGACCGATAAAGCCTCCGGCAAAAGTGTCACCGGCGCCGGTTGGGTCAAACACTTCTTCTAATGGTAAGGCCGGTGCAAAGAAAACATGATTTTCATGAAACAGTAAAGCACCGTGTTCTCCTTTCTTTATGATCAGGAACTGTGGTCCCATTTTCATGATCTCACGGGCTGCTTTAACCAGGGAGAGTTCGCCGCTTAATTGCCTTGCTTCGCCGTCGTTGACCAGCAGCACGTCTACTTTTTTCAGTACTTCTTTCAGGTCGTCCATGGCGGTGTCCATCCAAAAGTTCATGGTGTCCATTACGATCAGTTTGGGACGAACCTTTAATTGGTTGATCACACTCAGCTGCAACTTAGGCATCAGGTTACCCAGCATTAAAAATTCGGCGCCCTGGTACGATTCCGGAACAACCGGGTTAAAATCTGCCAGTACATTCAGGTCGGTAACCAGGGTATCCCGGCTGTTCATATCCAGGTGGTATTTTCCGCTCCAGAAAAATGATTTTTTATCTTTTACAATTTCCACGCCGTCGAGAGAAACTCCTCTTCTTTTCAATTCATCCATTTCTTCTTTAGGAAAATCGTACCCTACAATGGATATCTGTTGGATAGGGGTTACAAAATTTCCGGCCGCATAAGCTACATAAGTGGCCGAGCCGCCAACGATCCTGTCGGTTTTTCCAAACGGGGTTTCAATAGCATCAAAAGCCATGGTGCCAACGCAAATAACTGACATAAACTGGTTTTAGAATGTTATAAAGCAGCCTGATATTGACTACGGCGGCAAAAGTAACTGATTAAAATGATTTTAGTAAGTTGTGCAGGTAATTAAAATGATCCATCGTTGCTGATACAGGTACATCCAAAAGATCCACAGCCAAGGCTGGTAAAACAGGTGGCAGAATGCCTGAAAGACGGAGGTGTGATCATTTACCCCACCGATACCATTTATGGACTTGGATGTGATATTAACCAGCACAAAGCCGTAGAGCGTATCAGTAAGATAAAGAATACAGATCCGCAAAAAGCGCAGTTATCCTTTATCTGCCGCGACCTCAGTCACCTGAGCGATTACACAAAAAGCATTGATACGCCGCTGTATCGTTTATTGAAAAGATATTTACCCGGCCCGTATACCTTTATATTACCTGCCAGCAAGCAGGTGCCTAAGATGCTGCAGAGCAAAAAATCAACCATCGGGTTAAGGGTGCCTGATAATAATATCTGCCAACATATACTTGATGAGCTTGGCAATCCAATACTCAGCGCTTCATTACCTGGTGAAATGGTTGAAGAATACACCGACCCCGAAGTCATCCATGAAAAATTCGGAGATAAGGTAGATTTTGTTATTGATGGCGGCATTGGTGGTATGGTGCCATCAACCATTGTTGATTGTACCGGAGAGGAATGGATAATAACCAGGCAGGGTCTTGGAGAAATAATTCTTGATTAACGAACAGCCGGGTGCAAAATAAAAAGTCCCGCCGTAAGGCGGGACGGTCTCAGAACTGTAGAGGTAATACTGATCTAAATGCGATGCCTGCGGTTGTGCTTTTTGCGGTAAATAGAACGGTTGGCCATTCTTTTATCCCTGCGGATCTCCTTTCTTTCTCTCCGGGTGATCACGCCGTCGCGTTTTGCCATCCGGATATCACGATGGATACGTCTTTGCTGCAACGCAAGCCCCCTGGTTTCAGAACGGGTAAGCTCACCACTCCGTACTCCTTCCCGGATCCGGTGTCGTTGCATTCTTTGGGTCTGTTGCGCTTCGGCAATACTTGTTCCTAACACAAGCACAAGCGCTGTAGTTACTAATACTTTTAATTTCATGGCTGCTGATTTTATGAATAAAAAATTAATACAGCTACATAGACGGGCAGAAAGGAGTGAGGTTTAACCAGGGAGGTCAAAAAAGAAGGGCCCGGGAGGGAAGAATATCAAAACTGCGGCGGTGATAACGGCAAAGTCCATACTCTTCTATGGCCTGCCGGTGAGCGGCAGTACCATATCCTTTATTATTATTCCAGCCGTATTGCGGAAACTCATGGTGTATCTTCTGCATCAATTCGTCCCGGAAGGTTTTGGCCAGAATACTGGCGGCTGCAATGGAAGCATATTTACCATCGCCCTTAATGATGCATTGATGCGGAATCTTTTTATAAGGCCTGAAACGGTTTCCATCGATCAATAAGAACTCCGGATCCCGGGCCAATGAATCTATGGCTTTATGCATGGCGCTGAAACTTGCCTGCAGAATATTTATCTGATCAATGGCCTCATTATCTACTGCTGCCACAGAAAAAGCCATGCTTTCCTTTTCAATGATGGGCCGTAAAAGATCACGCTGTTTTTCATTCAGCTGCTTACTGTCGTTGAGCAGGGGGTGATGAAAATCTTTTGGCAGGATGACGGCGGCGGCAAATACAGGCCCGGCATAACAACCACGGCCTGCTTCGTCTATACCGGCTTCAACAAGATCATTATGTAAAAAAGGTAATAACATGTATGCCTGGAAAATTTGCTGACAGGACAAAGGCTAAAAAGAGCAGATGCACATAACAGGCTGCTTCTTTG
>DAOQRQ010000243.1:0-5082 GCA_035355815.1 Ferruginibacter sp.
CTCATCAACTGCTACTGCAACCCTTATCCTGTTGCGTAAAATACAGGGTAAGGGTTGCAGTAGCAGTTGATGAGTTACCGGCCGGTTCAATATCATAATGACGTTGCACATAGGCCTTACCATTGTACGACTTAACGGTTGCATCCACCGTGATCTTTGTTTTAATGACACCGTTTACCGGTACGGCGCCTGCCGGCAGGATGGTTGCAATGAAACCGCAATTGCTGTTATCGCGGTATTCATTTGTTTCGGCTATATCGTGTACATCATATCCGCCGTTGGCTGCAATGGATAAGAGGTTGCAGTTAACCGGCATCATACTGTCCTTCCGGGAAACATTACTGCAATACGTGAATGTTCCGGCTGCTATAAACCGGTCTCTTGCCGGGATGCTGGTAAAAGGGGCATTATACACAGCTGGAAAACCCATCGGCTGCAGGTCGGTACTGAAAAAATAAGGCCTTACCGGTTCCAGGAAATAAGTATAGGTGGCTGACTGGTTTGGTGCAAATGATGATTCCATATTACCCACAAAACCGCCGGACAATAAGCGGTAATTTTTTGAAGCGATGCTGTTTGGCCCGTTGGTACCTAAATTGCCCAAAGGGAAAAAAGGAAAAATCCCTGAATTACCCGAAGCCGTTACTTCGTTATAGATCACCACCGAACTATCGCCCGATCCTGCACTGAATGCAATACCGTAATGCTGCGCCCGGTTCCTGAAAAAAATATTGGCGGGCCCGTTGATCCCATGACTGGCATCGCCACCAACATTCTGTGCAATATTTCCTTCAAATAAATTGGCATAGGGATAATTACCATGCAGCACTATATCGCCGGCTGCATCGGAAGGAAGTTCGGTTCTCGTTTGTTCCAAAGAATAATTATACGAATAGATATTTCCATTGGTTCCTGCCTGCAACAGCATGGCATGCCGCAGGTGCTTGAAAATATTATTCTCCACCAGGCAATCGCCCGTTGACAAATGACAAACCACTCCATAGCCTTCACCACCACCTCCATAAGAAAAAGCGCCATGAAAATAAGAACCGGTAACTTCAATATTACTGCTGTTCATTATAGATACATGCGCAAAATTGGCGCTGTCGCTTTCAATTCCCTTTACCCAGCAAAAGGCTGCGTAATTAAAAAATATATTAGATGTCTGGTTTGCGGTAGGATCAATATCCATCCGTTTTATTTTAAGGCACTCAATGCCCACTCCCTTAACCATATTAAGCAGTTGCGCCGTAGGAGCGCCGCTCAATGAGATCGCCCTGCGGTGCCGGGTATAGAATGTAAACACATTGCCCGACTTACTTTTTAAATAAGCAATCTGCCCAACGGTATTATCGGCCCAGGAATCATTGATAAGCCCGGTTTCATTATCCTGGTAAACTTTAATAAAATTTCCGGCTGAAGCAATGGCCGGGTTTGTTACAGTAAGCTGGTTACTGTATTGTTCAACAGCAGCAGTAACTAAAGTACTTGCACCTGCCGATCCCTGTACAATAAGCAGGTGCCCGGAAGCGGCGCCGAGGTTAAAGGTAAGGGTGGTATTACCAGAGCCGGCTCCCCGCAATATCAATCCGCTGCGAAGGGTTACGCTGCTGTTGAATAAATAATTTCCTGCCGGAAAATAAATGACCCCGTCTGCACTGCCCAGGCTGCTGATGGCATTTGCCAGTGCAAGATCATTGGCTACCGTGCCCGTATTGTTTCCGCCAAAATTGATGATATTGGCCAGCAGGGAATAAGATGGCACCGTATCCCCGGGATAACCTGCCCGTTGCCAATCCAGTTTAACAGGAGAGCCTCCGAATGTGGCAGTGAGTTGTTGTGAAAAAGAAGAATAACAAATCGCTGCAATGACTATGAATAAGCAGGTCTTTTTCATTTTTCAAAGGTGGATATGCAGGAAGAACTTGTGTAATCAAAAGTAATTCATTTATTCCTGCAGGAATATTATTTTTCACTCCCTCGCTGATGAAGAGCCGGACCAGGGGCAAATCCTTTTGTATTCTCAACAAATTTTTGTTTCTTGAATAACAATCACCAACGCAATGAAACAGATCCTGTTACTCATCCTGCTTTGTCCCTTGCTGTCGCCTGCACAAAAAACACACCGGTTTGAGAACGATACCCTCTACACTTCCTGTGGCTATAAAATATACCAGGGCCAGACCCTTCAGTTTGGCAAAGCCAACAGTTTCCAGGGTTTCAGGTATATCACTGTCATGAACGGTGTTCCGGTACGTTCCCTGGAAAATAATTCCATAGTAGTGAAAGAACTTTCGAACTATACTACTTCTGCATGGGGTTATCCGATCATCCAGGTAGTGGGCAGCATTGTTTACCGGGATGGATCCAAAGGAGCCGTTAGTTTATCCATCGCTTTCGACAAGGCCATTGGCAGCCGCCTGCCGGGTACCGGCAGCGAACTGATCGTTCCGGAAGAGTTCCGGATAACAAAAGAAAATGCGGCAGAATACAATATGCCAAGCTTTACAGGCGATACCCTGCATACTTCCTGCGGGTATATGATATATAAAGGGCAGACATTACAGTTTGGCATTGCCACCGGCGACGAGGATGAGTTCCGGTATGTGAATATCAAGGGCCGGGTTCCGCACATGATGCTTCAAAAGCACCAGGTAAAAGTGGTCAAGCTGAAAAATTTTGGCGTTTCGGCGCTGGGCAACTGGTATATCACCATCATCGGCATATTGATAGTGAACAATAACGAACGGGGCCCTATTGAGATACACATGGCATTTGATCATGCGATTGAAAACATACCCGGTGTGCCCAGTGAACTGGTAGTACCCGATGAATTCAAGAACAGGTTAAAGGCCGATCCGCAGGAAGAAGTTAAAAGACTGGAAGACCTTTACAGGAACGGTACAATCACCCGGGAAGAACTGGAGATGTATAAGAAAAAACTACTCGGGCAATTTTAAAACCGTTCGATCATGCAGGCTGAAACCAAATTAACCATCATCAAAACAGTTCATACATGCATCTGGATCTTTTTCAATGCAGTGATCTTTTATATGCTTTATGCCGTTATTGTAAACAAACTGGATAAATGGTTTTGGATCGGGTATGGCTTATTTGCCCTGGAAGGAATTACTTTGCTGCTCTTTAAATTCTTCTGCCCGCTTACCATCATGGCCCGTAAATATTCCGATTCGCAAAAAGATAATTTTGACATTTACCTTCCCAACTGGCTGGCAAAATATACAAAGCTGATCTATACATCCATCCTGGTGATCATAATTGGCATCACCATTTACCGGCTGGTTCAATCAAAATAAAACCTATACGGTTTGCTGCGCTGGCCGCAGACCTTATAGGTTTTCAGGTTTTATTCAATCATTCATAAACCCCCGCCATCAGTTTTATCACCGGGTTAAAGGGATCAAGTTCCTTAGCGATCTGGTAACTGCTTTTCGCCTCTTTAGCAAACCCCTGTGCCTTTTGCACCGATGCCTTCTGTAAGTAAAGCCGGGCAGCCAGTTCCGGCTGGGGTTGCATGGCCAGTCCGATGGTAATGCTCTCAAGAGATAAAGGATACAATTTCTCTTCTTCAAAAATGGCGGCCTTCATCAGGTAAGCCTCTGGTAAAATGGGTTTGTACTTCAACGCACTGTCCAGGCAGTTATATTGTTCCTGCAATTTTTTATCGGATTGAAAATACTTTGCCCGGTTCAGCCATATCCAGCCAACATAAGGCGCCTGGTTAACGGCGATCTGGGTATACAGGTTTGCCATACCCGGATTATTCATCGTAATGTACAGCACCCCCAATTCGCTGTTGATGCCTGCATGACGGGGATAAAGCTGCTGCGCTTTTTTCAACAACTGCAGTTTCTTTTCGTTATTCGTTTGTACCTGGGCTTCAAAAAAAACACGTTCGGCCATCTGGCCATCATCGGCTTCATTAAAGACCAGGTTGGCATAGCCGCTTTTTTTGGATGCTTCATTCCAGCCACGCTCAATAGCTAAATAACGTTGTGCTCTTTTTGGATGCGTGGGCGGCCCCTGTGTTTCATTCAAAAAGCTGAACATGGCTTTTGCTTCTTCCCTTGTTGCCCCCAGCTTTTGCAAGATGAACCCGGCAAAAGCATCGGCTTCCAGTTCTTTATCCGGACGACTTCCATAACCGCTTAATGTATGGCCATTGAGGTGATGGCCCAGTTCGTGCGCCACCACACCGGCTACAAACCATTTGTTGGTTGTTTTTTCAAAACGCTGAAGAAAGAGCCTGTCGAACAGCATATACCGGTCGCTGCCCACTTCATTCTCCACACAAACGGCGCTGCAGTTATTGGAGCCGGGAAATGAATAGAGTTTGATCTTGTTCTGCAATCCTACGATACCCAATATGTTCTTCACCATATCTTCCATCCATTTCATCTCGGTCTCTTCACTCACATTACTGGCAGGAGGCGGAACATAATCGGCGCTGGCAGTAAAAAAATTACAGGCAAAACTCCGGGGTGGGTTGTAGGCAATTTCCTTTTTATAATTAAGCTGGGCATGGCTGCTGTATGCGCAAACGCAAAGCAATGCACTGAAGAAAAAATTTTTCATATCCGTTAGTTTGGAAATGGAAAGTACAAATAATAACTGATACGGGGTTAGAGTTTGAAACGCTGCAAGGTCTGCAGTACTACTGTGCCGGGCCGCAGACCTTATAGGTTTAATCGCCCTTTATAAATGTGGACCGGTATTGTTCCTTACCCTGGCGGATGAGGAAATTATAAATACCATTTGGCAAATGGCCAATATTGAGCAACCCTGCGGCATCCATCTGTTTATGCACCAGCATTAATTTTCCATCGGTGCTGTACACATTAATTTCAAAGGACTGTGCATCCCCGCCCGCAAAACTGAAACGAAGATTGCCATCGGTTACCGGGTTGGGCGCTATCACAAGTTTTGCAGCCCTGTCATCGGCCATTACAGCTACAATATGGCTGTAATAAAAACGGTCGGGTGTAATTTCTTTTATGCGGTAATAACGGATGCCTTTTTCAACAACCGGGTCATTAAAAACATAGGTGGATACATTCAGTC
>DAOQRQ010000244.1:0-5051 GCA_035355815.1 Ferruginibacter sp.
TTTTTTCACAGAAACTATGCTGATAAGCATTGCATCGGTATTGAAGGCATGCCTATTTTACCTGATCATAAAAATTTTGCACGATAAAAAGCTGAATATGTCTCAGCCATTCAATAAAGAAGTAAACCGCTTTATTATTAGAGTATCCTGCCTGGCATTTGGGATAGGCATATTCACATGGATGGGAGCTGCCAATACCGAGTGGTTAGTTAAGCACGGGGTGAAAATGCCCGATACGCAGCGTTTACGCCTGGGCGGAGCTGACGTGTGGTTGTTCATGGGCGTTACCCTTTTTATAATTTCACAGATCTTTAAAAGAGGAATTGAAATCCAAACCGAAAACGAATTAACCGTATAATCATGCCGATCATTGTAAACTTAGACGTAATGATGGCCAAAAGAAAAATGTCATTGAATGAACTTTCGGAGAAAGTGGATCTGACTTTGGCCAATCTTTCCATACTCAAGACGGGCAAAGCAAAAGCCGTACGGTTCAGTACCCTTGAAGCCATTTGTAAGGCACTGGATTGTCAGCCGGGCGACCTGCTGGAGTATTCAAAAGAAGAATGATATCCTTATTACCATTAAAATTTCAAATCATTAAAATAGCAATGATCATGGAATGAGCTGCCATTGCCAAAATGTACAATGTTCATTTTAGCCGGCTCTTCCCAACAACCAGGTTTCCAAAAAATATAAAACATAAAAACATGAAAAAGCAAATGCACCATTCGCTAAGGACAGTTATTGTCCTTACCTTCTCAGTCGCCCTATTCACAATGGCCGGCTGCAATGAAAAGAAAGAACATACAGAAAGTACCACGACTGTTAAGACCAAGGTGAACCCGCCTGAAGTTGACATCCACACAGCCGTGATGACCGGTAATATGGAGGCTCTCAAACAACATATTGCGGCCGGTTCCAACCTCAATGAAAAAGATCCGCTGGGAGGTTCAAGTCCGTTGATCAGCGCCAGCTTATTTGGCAAAACGGAAATGGCCAGCGCCCTTATGGAAGCCGGTGCCGATCTTAACTTCCAGAATAACGACGGCTCTACGGCGCTTCATACCGCTTCATTCTTTTGCCGCCCGGAAATTGTAACCATGTTACTGAATAAAGGTGCCGATAAAACAATAAAGAATAAATACAACCAAACGGCCTATGAATCTGTGGCAGGATCATTCGCCGAAGTTAAACCCAGCTACGATGCCCTGGGTAAAATGCTGGAACCGATGGGGCTGAAACTGGACTATGCATTCCTTGAAAAGACAAGGCCCCGGATCGCAAACATGCTGAAATAAATTTATTGACACAATACAAATATGAACATGTCAATTGTAAACAGAAGATACGATATTGATTGGTTGAGAGTGATCGCCATCGGCTTGCTCTTACTATACCATGCAGCCATCAGCTTCCAGTCGTGGGGCATCATGCTTGGTTTCATTACCAATAACAAACCATGGCAATCCTTATGGATACCCATGACCATGCTTAATGTATGGCGGATACCCCTTTTGTTCTTCGTATCCGGCATGGGCGTTTATTTCGCCATTCAAAACAGAAACTGGAAGCAGCTGCTCAAAGAGCGGGCTGCTAGGATCTTTATACCCTTTGTGTTTGGCATCTTCGTTATCGTTCCCGTATCCGTGTGCCTTTGGCAGTTCTACTATCACCGGCCACTAGAGTACGCCCCCAACCCGGCACACCTCTGGTTCCTGGGGAATATCTTCGTTTATGTGATCATCCTGTCGCCGGTTTTTTTCTACCTCAAAAAAAAGGAAGAAGGAAGCATAGCCGGTTGGATAAAAAAGGGATTGAGCAATCCCCTGGGTTTAATTATTGTGACAGCTGCTTTTGTGGTGGAGGTATTGCTCCTTGAGCCGGCTCCATACGAAATGTATGCCATGACCCGGCATGGCTTCTTTTTAGGATTGCTCGCCTTCTTTTTTGGTTTCTGTTTTGTACTAAGCGGCGTTGCTTTCCGGAATATGCTGTTGAAATGGCGATGGCTTTTTTTAGCGGCAGCCATTTCATTATATACATATCGCTTGTTACAACCCCAGATGAACGTGCCGGATGTACTATTGGTTGTTGAATCCAATTGCTGGATCTTTTCAGTCTTTGCTTTTGGCTCTAAATACCTGAACAGTTCCGGCAAAGCATTACGCTATTTAAGCCAGGCCGCCTATCCCATCTATATCATACATATGATATTCCTCTTCCTGGCATCGCTGCTGGTATTTCCCCTGAAGATGGATGTTCACCTGAAATTCATCCTGGTTTTGTCGCTCACCGCAGGCGGATGTTTTGCTTTTTATGAATTCGTAATAAGAAGAATAAACATCATCAGGCCTTTATTTGGATTGAAAGCAAAGAAGCAGGATTAATCTTTAACCCCATTCGCCCCGGTTGTGGCTTACAGCCGGGGCGATTATTTATTAATTGCTTTAGGTTGTCATTAAAAATTTGTTTCTTTCATGCGATCGTACTGGGCATAATCGGCACAACCATTACTGTCATGGCAGAGGCCACCCTTCTTTTGCGGGCATAGCCGGAATAAGAGTTATCCTTGATAAAGTATCCGCACAATTGGCAACTGGGGATACAATACCGGGGGTTAAACAGACTTTTGTAGCTTTAATTAGGTACAACAGCCCTGCCACAATACACAAACAATTAACCAGTACTAAAACAATTACATGAAACATAAAGCCAGATCGATACGACCATTCATTGGCGCTGCGGATTTTGAACTGTCCAGGAATTTTTACCGTGACCTGGGTTTCGAGGAAAGCATCCTGTCGCACAACATGTCTTATTTCAAAACAGAAGGGATCGGATTCTATTTACAGGATGCTTATGTAAAAGACTGGATCGATAATACCATGATCTTTTTAGAAGTGGATGATGTAAACAGGTTTTGGAATGAACTTCTGGCTTTAGACCTGACTGCTAAATATAAAGATGTACGATTAACTCCCATCCGGCAACTTGATTGGGGCATGGAATGTTTTGTACATGACCCGTCGGGGATCCTCTGGCATTTCGGAGAGTTTAATTACCCTTCTTAGTTATTGCCGTTTCTGCTTTACCATAGAACCGGTCAGCTTAAAAAAAACCTTCATTTCTGAAGGTTTTCACAGGAAAAGCAATTCATTGCGATGAACCGTTTATGCACGCAAACGGCGCATCAGCTTTCACAGGACAGGATCAGTTAGTTTGGTCATTTGGATAATTGGATCTTTAACAACACAAAGATGCATCCTTAGCAGGAAAATATCTGTAAACGTATTTGGGGAAATGATGTAGCTGTTTTACGATAAATTTCCTTTGTATCCCTTACCTGATATGGTTTTCAAGCTATGCAAACGTTGCCGGACAGTAAAAATATGGTGCAGGGATTTGCAGCGTTGTGTATCTGTGCCAGGTCAATACCTGCGCCGGTTATAGAAAATGAAACGCTTTTACCAACCAGTATCAATCCCCAAATCATCAAATTGATCTCATAAAACAAAAAAAATCCTATACATTATTATAAACCTTTATCACCGGTTCCCGCAGCACGGCAGCTGCATCGGTGCAGTAGAAATAAATGGCATCCGCAATGGCTTCCGCCTTCACCCATTTGCTGAAATCAGCATCAGGCATAGAGGTACGGTTTTGCGGCGTATCAATGGTACTGGGCACCAGCACGCTGGTAACCACGTTGGTTCCTTTGGCTTCGCCGTTCATTAACTCGGCCAGGCGGAAAATGAGTGATTTAGCCAACCCATAAGCCACCATTCCCTTACCATCCCTTGCACTGAGCCCGGGTTTGGAACCAATGATGAATATGCGTCCGCTGTTCTGCTGCATCATCTGTATAAAACAGGGACGGGCTACATTATAGGCTGTTTCAAAATTCAGTTTGTATTGTTTAAGTACATCAGCCGTTTTGGTATCCGCTATTTTACCCAAAGCAAAACCTCCAACAGTTAACACGGCAGCATCAATGTTTCCATACCGGGCGATCACATCCTGTACAAATTTTTCTGAACCGTCTTCGTCCATCAGGTCAACAATAACTTTCTCCAGCCTTGCATCAATGATATCAAAATGAGTTGGATCATGGGGTATGATCGTTCCCACCACATTATATCCTTCGGCCAGGAATTTTTTTATCACCGCCTGCCCCATATTTCCGGAGGCGCCGGTTACGATGGCTGTTTTGTGCATAGTTTTAAAAGTTTGAGGTTTGAAGTTTGAAGTTTGAAGTTTGAGGTTGGGACCATGCCGGATCAAGAGCTCTTTGCAGTTTGGCAGATAACCACAAACTTCAAACCTCAAACTTATTTACTGAGTATCTCAATATCCTTTACCGAAGAAGGAAACCACAACATCATTTCACCCTTGCCCCGGTTTGCCCAGCTGTAATAAGGGATCAGTGTTACCGCTTTTTTTTCTGTAGTAACCGATTCTTCATTATTGATCATCAGCACAGGTGATTCTGTTTTGATCGTCATCACGCCGTTTAACAAAGCCGGTTTAAACTCCGTTGTAAAAGCAGCCGTTGCCGGAATGATTATATTGGCTGCCCTTCCGTTATTGTCTGTCCACTCGGCACAATACATAATGGGCCCACGTTGCAGGGCGATCTTACCGATATCGTTCTTAACCTTCTCATTCGCCGTTACTCTTTTCACTTCCATGGGCAGGTTTACCTGCAGCACATCGTTCTTCTTCCAGGTTCTGTTTATTACAGCATACCCATTTTCAATCTCATAGGTCATTGCTTCTCCATTCACTTTTATCTCCGGCTTTGCATTAGCGGTTGTTTGAAATTTATACAGGTTGGAAGGAACGGCGCTGTTCATGGCCCATCCCGGTATTCTGACCAGCATTTTAAATACGCCGGGCTTTGCGGTACCGATGATAAACTTAAGTTCGCCTTCCCAGGGATAATTATTCTGCTGGATGATCTGCACGGGTTTATTGTTCACCATAACATCTGCGGTGCTGCTGATGAACAGGTTCACAAACAGGTTGTCGTCCTTTTGCGCATACATATA
>DAOQRQ010000245.1:0-4393 GCA_035355815.1 Ferruginibacter sp.
CAGGTTTATGCCTGCCTGTTTAAAAAGAGGGGAAGGAACCAGCCCCAGCCAGAAAATACCCGCAAAATGCAATCCCAGCAGGGTACCAGGGCTTGAAGCTGATTCGCCGTTTGCATAGAACAGCCGGTTACTTTTATTCCGGCTGCCTATCCAGGTAGCCACAAAGACCATGGAGTAACACAGTGCATAAACCGCTATCGTATCCAGGTTATTCATTGCTTGTCATCAATTAAGGATTAAGAATGATCTCGGCTGAATAAAACGTGTGATTGACCTTTACCCGGGTGCATACTCCCTTGCTGTAATAAAAACAATTGCTGTTGCCGTTCGGAAGCTTCACTTTGTAGCCGCCGTCGCTGGTTCTTTCAATATCGGCAAAATATTGCTGGTTATCGCAGTACACTTTTTTAAATGAAACGGGTTCCTGGAAGTAAAGACACAAAAGGTTAAAACTTACAATGCCAATGTCTATTTTTTTACGATCATTTTTTTCTGTCACTTCATAGCCATTGTCTGTCAGCCGGGTTTGTTTATTCACGCTCACTCTGCCGTTTGACCGGTGTTGCTGGCTGGAATAAACAAGTTTTCCTTCAAAAAAATAGGCTGATTCAAAAACGGAAGCGGTAAGCAATACAAGCATCCGGAATTCTATTCCCGAGTTCAGGAACATCCTGCAGTAATCTCCTTCATTGTATCGTTCCAGTTTCAACCAGCCTATATCATTGCCATTGCGAACCACTTTATAATTCCTTGTCTGGCTTTTACAGTAAGGCGCAATGCAGCAGAGCAAAAAAAGTAACAGCACGGAAGCCAGTCTCAACTTCTGAATGCAGGTATGCAAACACGTGTTATCCGGCCTTTGCTTCCCGGTTTTTGTTTTTGATTGCCGCTGTGCCATGTTATTTATTTACCAATGGGTATGAATACAGAAATGCCTGTTATGTTTCCTGGCTTAACCGGTATGCCAAAGCCTGTTTTCTGGCTGCTGAGCATCATTTTGGCTTTATGCCTGTATGCACTTGCCATGATCATAAAAGGAATGCTTACTATTCCGGAAACAGCGCCGGCTATAGTAATGGTTGCGGCAGCTTCACCCTGATCATTACCAGATGCATAGTCGGCATTAGCTACCAGCAGCCCTACGCCCGAAAGCACCACTCCTCCAACCAATGTTGCCCAGCCCACCGTACGATGGTTCCGGCTCTTTTTCATATAAAATTCATAATCTTTTTCCGGGGCATTGTTGTACCTGCCGTTCTCAAAAAGACTAACTGGTACGGTAAGATCCTTTTTAGCAAGTAGTTGATTGGGGGACGTAGTTTGTGCATTTGTTACCGATCCGGTTAACAGCAGGATCAATGCAACGGGGATGATCTTTTTCATACTTGTTTTTTGGTTTTATAAATTGAAGTTTGATGTGAAAAGAGATGCGCTTATCCATATCTTAATAAATGCTGAGTTTTAACGGAGCCTGCTGTTGTTATTTCTCTCTTAATAATGCCGATGCCATCTGCCCACCAAAAGGCAGTTGCCAGGTAATTGGGATCGGTTGGCGGCAGACCATTGCTGGCAGAAAAACGGTGAACGTTGTTATAAGTAACCCCTTCGATCACTGTTGAAGATATTTTACTGTATTGCAGGCTGCCGGATGAGGTGAAGGGATACCAAAATGCCGGAAGGTTTGTTTGCCCGTTGGAGAGATTGAAATTTGAATCAATAAAAAGCGGAACGTTCTTGTGCTGCGAATCGCAAAAGGCAATACCGCTATACCAGGTTTGGTTGCCGGTTGCTACGATGCTTGAAAGTGTCAATACATACTTGTCATATATGAAACCAGGAATGACGGGGTTACCCATTACAGCCGGCTGTATTACAGAAACTATATTGCTTTCTGTTACCACCACAGAGTCGGTTGATGAGGTGCCGGGATCCTTATAAATGAAATAGCGCCATTGGGGAAGTTTAATGTGGCTGATAGCATTATTATCGAATGTAATGCCGTAGATCGATGGTATTCCCCAGCCACCACCACCTCCTCCAAGACCGCTTAGATCTATTTCAAAGTCTTCTTTTGTACAGGAAGAAAATAAAAATGATATTGCTGCAATGAGACAGGTGCTGCTCTTTTTCATGATATTTTTATTTTTAGGTGAATGATTCTGTTTACGATCCAAAACTATCCCGGTACCATCCCTGTTCCTAATTGATAAATACCGGTATTGATTCCAAATCCGTGGTAGCTGCCTTTTGTTACCCCATGGCGGTGACTTCCTTGTTCTTTTTGCAAAAAATGCAAACATATTATTGTAGTTTGGCGGCAGATAAGATAAATTGGGGAAACGATTTGCATTTATTACCAAACTTTCTGTATGGAATCACGCAATTCACAATTACAGTTTTTTCAGCACATTAAGTCTATTTTGCCCGATCATATCTCTTTTGTGGATGAGATCGCCGGCTTGCTCGATATCAGCAACGACAGCGCCTACCGGCGCATCCGGGGCGAAAAACACATCAGCCTGGATGAGATGCAGAAGCTGGCCAGCCACTTTAAAATATCCATCGACCAGTTCCTTCACCTCCAGTCCGACTCCTATATTTTCTCCGGCGACCTGGCAGGCCCCGGTCAGCAGGTATTTGAACGATGGATGGAGAGTGTGCTGAAACAGCTTACCATCATCAGCAGTTTTTCGCACCGGCACCTGTACTACCTGGCAAAGGATATTCCCATTATGGACCAGTTCATGATACCGGAATTACTGGCCTTTAAATCATTTTTATGGCGAAGGTCGATCCTGCAGTACGATGACCTGCGGGGTATAAAATTTTCGTTGAAGGATGCAGTTCCCGGTCATATGGAAATGGCTAAAAAAATTGTGGATGTATACCTGAAAGTGCCCACCACCGAAATATGGAACCTGGAGAGCATCAACAGCACCATCCGGCAGATCGAATTTTACCGGGAGGCCAATATGTTTGAAACGGAAGACGAAGTAAAAAAGATATACCTGGGTTTGCTGAGACTGCTCAATCACCTGGAGCAGCAGGCAGAGACCGGTCTTAAGTTCCGGCCCGGCGATTCGCCGTCCACGGCCACTTCAGAATACCAGTTGTTCTGGAACGACCTGGTAACAGCGGATAATACACTGCTTGCCGAGCTGGACCTGAAAAAGATAACCTTCCTGAACCACAGTGTGATCAATTTTATTCATACCACCGATATCAAGTTCAATACTTTCATGCATGATAATATGCAGAACCTCGTAAAACGTTCTACACAGTTAAGTAAGGTAGGAGAAAAAGAACGTTACCAGTTTTTCAACCGCCTGCGTGACAAAATGAAATTGGCAGCCCGTCTTTAGTTATTTTTGTACAATGAATCAGCAACCGGTCAAGTTAATCGAATGCCCCCGTGATGCCATGCAGGGATGGACGCATTTTATTCCAACGGAAAGAAAGATCGAATACATCAATGCCTTGCTGAAAGTGGGATTTGATACCATCGACTTTGGCAGTTTTGTTTCGCCAAAAGCCATACCGCAGATGGCGGATACTAAAGAAGTAATTCAAAAATTAAACATTCAAAATTCAGGAACAAAACTCCTTGCCATTATTGCCAATGAAAGAGGGGCGCAGGATGCGGTTGTTTATGATGCGGTCAGCTACCTCGGTTTTCCCTTCTCCGTTTCGGAAACGTTCCAGAAACGCAATACCAATTCCGGTATTACCGAATCACTGGCAAGGGTGGAAGATATCCAGAACCTATGTATAAAAAATAAGAAAGAACTGGTGGTCTATATCTCCATGGGCTTTGGTAATCCCTATGGCGATGTATATAATGAAGAGATCGTTTTTAACTGGGTGAATAAACTGGTATCCATGGATATCAAAATAATTTCGCTTGCCGATACGGTGGGGTTGGCCACCGCCAGCCAGGTAAAAAGAGTGACGAAATACCTGGTTGATTCATTGCCCGGAACAGAGATCGGCGTTCACCTGCATTCAACAGCCGTTAACTGGAAAGAAAAAGTGGATGCGGCGCTGGCCGCCGGCTGCCGCCGGTTTGATGGAGCGCTGAAAGGCATTGGCGGCTGCCCCATGGCCGATGATGAACTGGTGGGCAATATGGATACCGAACTGATGATCCCTTATTTTAAAGAGCAGCATTTATTGAACAACCTGGACATGGAAGCATTATCAGCCTGCAGCAAAATGGCCTCAGGTATTTTTATTTAGCCACGAATTCCACGAATGACCACTAATAAAAGAACATTCGTGTAATTTCGTGCAATTAGTGGCAAGCATATGGATACCGAACTGATGATCCCTTATTTTATGGAGCAGCATTTATTGAACAACCTGGACATGGAAGCATTATCAGCCTGCAGCAAAA
>DAOQRQ010000245.1:4493-5009 GCA_035355815.1 Ferruginibacter sp.
CACTAATAAAAGAACATTCGTGTAATTTCGTGCAATTAGTGGCAAGCATATGGATTTTCATTTAGAATTTATTCCCAAACCATTTGAGGTAAAGATCAACCACCGGCAAAACTTATTGCTGATCGGTTCCTGCTTTACCGAACAGATCGGCGCTAAACTTTCTGCTCATAAGTTTTCGGTATTGGATAATCCGAACGGAATACTTTTCAATCCAATCAGTATTACCCGGTCAATTGCATCGTACATTGAAAACAAACAATTCAGCAAAGAAGACCTGTTTTACCAGAACGAATGCTGGAACAGTTGGGAACACCACAGCCGCTTCTCCAACCCCGATGCAGATACCTGTTTACAACTGATCAATGATTCGCAGCAGCAAGCGCATTCTTTTTTAAAGAAAACAGATTGGTTACTCGTAACACTGGGTTCGGCATTTGTGTATGAAACCTCACCCCTGGCCCCTCTCCCGGAGGAGAGGGGGAAAAAAACATTTGTGGTAGCCAATTGCCACAAAGT
>DAOQRQ010000246.1:0-4990 GCA_035355815.1 Ferruginibacter sp.
AACTGAAGTGATGGAGCCATCCTGGCCCATCGTTACCTTATCGGCCTTATTTACCGGTTTTGTATTGGGTTTGAACGTTATTTTAGAGATCACATCCTTATTGACCAGTACTTCTGCGTCAGCAGGGTCCACCAATAGCGCCTTATCGGCAAAGCTCAGTGCCAGGTCTTTATTCTTTTCAATATTGGCCGAGTAAGCGATCATGTATTTATAGCTACCCAGCAACTGTGCGGCGATCTTTGATTTATCGGGAGCCGCTTCACCTATTGCGATGGCTTTTGCAAACGCATTATTGGCAAGACCATAAGCCATTACCGTATCAATACCCCAGTAAGACTTACCCATCATATAATACCCGAAGATATCATCGGGGTATTTTTGGGTGTAGATATCAAATACCTCGCTGGCTTGTGCAAACTTACCAATACGGAAGAAGCTATAACCGGCATTATATATCTCCGTTTTGGTGGGCATTTTTTTAATACCCAGCACTTTTTTATACCATTCACCTGCTTCGGCAAACTGCCCTCTTTTTTCATAGGTGGAGGCCACTGATTTCAATAACGCCACTTTACCGGCTTCGGTACTGTCCTGATCAACCGCCTGTTGAATAAAACTTCCTGCCAATGACTCGCTGCCTGGGAATTTCAGCAGTATTTCACCATAAGTAAACCGGTCACGAACACCGATCTTTTCTGGCTTTTGATTTTTGAAATATTGTTCAAATGCATTCTTTGCGCCAACAGAATCGTTGAGCTTGTATGCAGAATAAGCTATTAATCCATACAGGTTTGGATAGGGATTGGGTGTGGCGGCTACACAAGCGTTTGCAGCCGAAATGGTTTCTGCAAATAAACCCTGTGCATATTTCATCTGCGCCTGAAGAAAACAGGCATTGGTTTCATCCGACCCTTTTGCTGCCAGGTACTTGTTCAGGTACATGGCAGACTTAACCACATCTGTTTCATAAAAATACTGGTGCAGTTTCCAATAAACGGTTGTATAGTTCGGGTCAAGCGTCAACGCTTCTTCATAATACCGTAAAAAGATATCCCGTTGTGTTTCACCCTGCGACTGGTAGATCCTGCCAATACGGTATTTCGCTCTGGCATACCTGGGATCTATTGCCAACGCAGCTTCATAGGTGCGCTGGGCAGTACCACCGTCGCCTGCCTTGCGGTATGCATCACCCAGGTCGGTCAATACCCTTGGATCTTTAAAGCCTTTTATATTGGTAGCCTGCTGCAGTTTTTCCACTGCATAGGCAGCATCCCCGAGTTTGGAATCAAAATCTCCGTTTGCAAAGCCAACAGCATCCAGCACATCAATACTTTTGCCTTTGCTCAGGCTGATGGCCGTTTCAAAATGATTGCGTGCCTCCTGTGTCTTTCCTTCCAGCAGTTCTATATGACCCATACCCGCATTCAGCAATGCGCTGTTGGGGTTTGCTGCCAGGCCCTTTGTATATACCGAACGGGCGCCGGCAATATCTTTATCCTCATCGGGAGCTATCAATGTCTGCCCAAGCCAGTACACCGCTTCTTCATTGGCCGGGTTGGCATTCACTAATCCCTGGAACACATTCTTTGCACTGATGTATTTATCGTAGTACAAAAATTTCTTTCCATCTTCAATGCTTTGCGCATTAACCATGCTCACAGCTACCAAGCTGCTTAACAGGATCAGTGTAAATTTTAACTTCTTCATTTCATTTGCTGTTTAAGTCTTTACAATAATATTAATTTTCCAAAACATCCCGCCGTTATTTACTAATAAACTTTCTATAATTTTTTGGTCATCTTCACATTCCTCACTTCAAAGTCCATTACCGTACCCAGGTACGCTCTTTTAAAGATCAACTGTCCTCTTTCGTTTCTCATAAAATTTGAAAACCCTGTACCCAACCCGCCATATCCTTCCTTTACTATGTAATACAAACCACGTACCAAAGGGTATCTCCTTGTTAAGATGCTTGCCTGCAGCGGTTTTACATAAGGCGAGTCGACACAAAGATCGCAGGAAACGTAGGCTATTTTTACTTTGTTTAACATATTCACCTGGGCCGTATCTTCCGGGTTGCCGATCCAGCTTACACCTACAAAACCGATGGCATCTTCATTAGCGGCAACATAGTTAATTACATCCTGACTGTTTTTTACAGCCTTTACTACACTGGTATCAAACGTTGCTCCTTTAAGGATACTATCCATAACAAACCGAACGGTGCTGGTTGCATTCAATCCGTCGAAGATCATTTTCTGGTTCCTGTTCCCCTTGCCCGAAAGTTGTTGCTTCAACCGTTCAGGTGTAAACAAGGTATCGCTGCTTTTGCTGTTTACAATAATGGTAATGGCATCGTAAGCAAGTGTATTCCAGCGGGGGGAGTAGTTTAAACTGTCTTTATAAAACTTATCTTCTTCATCAGTAAGCCCCCGGGTAACAATGATCATCCGGTTAGCTGTATCGGAAAAGAAATCCTTAAAACAGTTTGCTTCTGTTTTATACTCGGCAATGATCCTGGCACCGGGGAAGGACTTTTCAAAAACCTTTATCTGCTCTTCGATCACAGGTTTGAAAGATTCATCTACGCTGATGTGGATGGTGCCGTTCTTCAGGGAATACAACGGGTCTTTTTGAGCCTGGTTACATGCCGTTAAACTAAGCCAGGTTATTAAGAAGCCAAAACCAACCCTCTTCCAATGCCGCAAAATATCTTTATTTATCAATGCCGTAAATAGTTTTTCCTGATGCCCCGGTAAATCCGGAACAGTCCGTATGCAACACAAACACCTCCAAAGATCATGAGAATATTCTCATCGTATTGCAGCGCCAGATCGGGGTTGAATTTTTTAATGAACAGGAGAAAGACACCCATGCCGGACCACAGTATTCCCATACCAATATCCATGATGCTTTTCATACGGATATATCGCTTATCCCTTTCGCTCAGTTGTTCTTTTTCAAATTCTTCCAGCGCCATATATTATGTTTATGCCCCGCCATTGGCGGGGCTGTGAAATTAGGAAATTAATTTTTTAATCAGTCGGCTCCCGTAAACTTTACCGGGATACTGTAATATACCGATACGTTCTCTCCCTTTGCCTTACCCGGTACCCAATCAGGCATTTTCTTCAACACCCTTATTACCTCTTTATTAAATATATCGCCTCCATCCTGGGTGATCTTGAAACCCTTCAACTTACCCTCGTAACCCACTACAAAAGTAACTTTCACACTTACAGATTCTCCAGATGCCATTTCATCCGGGTTATTCAGGTGTTTGCGCAGAAAACTCAGCAGCGCTTCTGTTCCACCAGGGAAAGACGGAGGCACATCCACTGCATCCAGGCCAAGGGGCACTGAAGGATCAACCTTAACCGGTTCTGGTTTACCTGTACCGGGATCGGGAGGAGTTGGTGGAATGGTTGTATTGGGACTACCGGTAACAACCACATTTGTATTGCTGATGATCGTTTTATCATCGATCATCAGGATAGAATCTGTTTTAACTGTTCTATCAACAATTTTAATGTTGGTGGTATAATTAGCGGCGTTAACCGGGGGCGCTGTCCATGGCTGCTTAACGGGTGGTTTCGGAGGCTCCGGCTTTTTAGGCTCCTCCTTCGGTTTGGGAGGATCCGTTTTGCCTAACTCCGGTCCGGAAATTTCATACAACCGGCCTACAATATGATTCCTGTTTTGAGGGATAAATGTGAATGCCATAAATCCGCCTGCAACTAAAATCATAATTGCCAATGCTCTTTTTACCCGGTTCCCGTAAAACTTACGAAGTACATAAGCTCCATAGGCTTTGTTTCTTTTTTCGAAAACGATATCGAGGACATCGCTTTTCAAGATCAGATTGCTGTTCATATAGTTGGGTTTTGAAGTCAGGAAATAAATTCAAAACCGGCGCCGTGTTCGGTAGTAAGATGTGGTAGTACCAAAATTCCATAAACAAGGCATAAGGGTAATAGCTTCAAGCTACAAGAGGCAGTATGATGAACAAGCTGTTCATTGTATTATGCTTGTCCCTTGCAGCTACTCCCCTTGTATGTTCTTATGCATACGGCTTGAAGCTTGCAGCATGCTTCCTATCTTTGCGCCATGAAAATTTTAATGGTTTGCCTGGGCAATATCTGCAGCAGCCCGTTGGCAGAAGGTATTCTGCAGGATAAAGCCCGGAAGGCCGGGTTGAACTGGACGGTGGAAAGCGCCGGCACCAATGGGTACCATACCGGCGAACCGCCGCACCATTTAAGCATTAAAGTGGCCAGGGAGAACGGCATTGATATCAGCAAACAACGAAGCAGGCGGTTTGTTGCTTACGACTTTGAACAATATGATCTTATTTATGCCATGGCAACCGATGTGCTGGAAGATATTAAACGCATCAGCCGGGATAAATTCGACGCAACTAAAGTAGATTTGTTTTTGAACGGGGTTTACCCGGGCGAAGACCGTGATGTGCCCGACCCCTGGTATGGAACAGAAATAGATTTTCATGAAGCGTATGCCATCATTGACCATGCCTGCAAAAAGATCATAGAGAATAATAAAATCATTACAGAACGATTATGACCAAACCATCCATTCCGCAGGGAACCAGGGATTTTCCGGCAGAAGTTGTCCGGAAGCGGAATTATATCTTTTCCACTATAAGAAATGTATTTGAGTTATACGGGTTTGAACCGCTGGAAACCCCTGCGATGGAAAACCTGGAGACATTAATGGGAAAGTATGGGGAGGAAGGAGACAAACTCATTTTCAAAATACTGAACAACGGACTTGACAACCCCGAGAAAGAAAAACAACTCAGAGAAGATTTTGAAAAAGTATTACAGGGGAAAAATATAAAAGGCATTACCGAAAGGGCCTTAAAATACGATCTCACCATTCCTTTTGCACGCTACGTGGCAATGAATCATACCAAACTTACATTCCCATTCAGGCGTTATCAAATCCAGCCTGTATGGAGAGCCGATCGTCC
>DAOQRQ010000247.1:0-4988 GCA_035355815.1 Ferruginibacter sp.
TGAAGAAAGTGATTTAACAGACTATTTGCAATTGTATGCCGACCTTGCCAAGTAGTAAAAACTAACATGATCTCATTAAAATCAGTATGCTGAAAAAACGTATTCTATTTATAGCGGCAACAGCCATCGCCATTTTTTCTTTCCTGAACTGGAATTGTACAAAACTAGACACTACCAAGATCGGAGCTGACCTGCTGCCGGCGGTTGATAACGTTCATACATTTGCCGATACCCTGCCTATTAATGCCCAGCAACTGGATTTCACCGATACATCGATCATCACCTATCTTGATAACCAGGTGCTCGGTAATATTAACAACGACCCCTTGTTTGGAAAAACAACGGCGAATATGTACCTGCAGCTTAAGCCATCAAACTACCCGTTCAGTTTCGGTCACCCCGATTCATTACTGGGCTATGGACTGGATTCGGTAGTATTATGCCTGAGCTATAAATTTTTCTGGGGCGACAGCCTCATGCCGCAACGTTTGCAGGCATATGAAGTGGTGGATAACACCTTCAAAGATTCCCTGACCTATAACTGGCGTGCCGAAACCCAACCTAATACCGCCGCTTCTATCTCTTCCGTTAAAACAGTAGATATACGAAGACTGGGCGATTACATGAAATATGCCTGGCGAAATGATTCGGTAACAAACCAGATACGTATCAAACTGGATGCGGCTTATGCCAGCAGGCTTTTTAACAGCGACAGCGCTTCTACCGGGCCGGGCAACCATGCATTTTTAAATGATTCTGCTTTTAGAAGAGCGTTTAATGGTATTGGAATAAAGGGGGTGGGTTTTGGTTCTGAGAATGCCTTGCTCTTTATCAGTCCAACAGATACCAATACAAAACTGGAAGTTCATTACCGGATAAAGAATGCCGGGCGTATTGATACCACGTATAAGTCGTTCAAATTGTCTACTTCTTTCCCCAACGTATCTACCAGCGCCAATTATGTGAAGCGTGACAAATCGGGTACACCATCCGGAAGTCCGGTATCAACCGATATATATTTACAGGCACAGCCGGGTACCTATGCCAGCCTGGTTGTACCGGGATTAACCGGGTATACCAACAGGATCGTTCACCGGGCCGAACTGATATTTGAACAGATACCGGATAACCCGTATTACGATACGGCCTTTTCGGCACCTAATTTTCTATACCTCGATCTAAAGGAGCCGGGAACGGCAACTCCCGCTTTGTATAAGCCGGTCTATATTGACCTGAACACAAGTTCGCTTTATGATCCCGATTTCAAAAAGACCGGTTTCCCGTTGTATCCAAGCGGGGGAGTGGATTTTGTTTATTTCGGAGGTTATTTAAGAAGAAAGACCGGGCCGTTGGGTGGAGATATAAACTATTATAACGTTAATATCACCCGCTATATTCAGCAAATGGTAACCAACCGCAGCACCAATTACGAGTTGAGGCTGATGGCACCGTTCAGTTTTCACTATCCGCAGTATGCCTCAGAATATATCAATTACAACAACAGCCCTGCCTATGGCCGGGTGAAACTGGGAAGCGGTACACACCCCATCTACCCGATGCGCCTGCGTATCGTTTATTCAAAACTTTAAGCAATACACAATATGTGAATTAATAAAGTCTGCAGAAACCCCTGCAGACTTTGTTCTTTAAGCAGTACAACCTTATCTTTGCAATCTTAAAAAAATAACATGCCATATTTATTTACATCAGAATCAGTAAGCGAAGGGCATCCTGATAAAGTTGCCGACCAGATCAGCGATGCATTGATCGATAATTTCCTGGCTTTTGACCCCAACAGCAAAGTAGCCTGCGAAACATTGGTAACCACCGGCCAGGTGATCTTAGCCGGCGAGGTAAAAAGCAAGGCCTATTTAGACGTGCAGGAGATAGCACGTAAAGTGATCCGCAAGATTGGTTATACCGTAAGCGATTATATGTTTGAAGCCAATTCATGCGGTATCCTGTCTGCCATTCATGAACAATCATCGGATATCAACCAGGGTGTTGACCGTAAAAAGAAAGAAGAGCAGGGTGCCGGCGACCAGGGAATGATGTTTGGATACGCTACCAATGAAACAGATAACTATATGCCTCTTGCATTGGACCTCGCCCATTTCATCCTGATTGAAATGGCAGCCATCCGCCGGGAGAACAAACAGATAAAATACCTGCGCCCGGATGCAAAAAGCCAGGTTACACTGGAGTATGATGATAATAATAAACCGGTTCGTATCGATGCAATCGTTATTTCCACACAACATGATGATTTTGATGTTGACGAAAAAATGCTGGCAAAAATTAAAAAAGACATCATCAATATTGTGATACCAAGGGTTAAGGCCAAGTATCCCAAATACAATCACCTGTTCAATAATAAAATTAAATATCACATCAACCCAACCGGTAAGTTTGTTATTGGCGGGCCGCATGGCGATACCGGCTTAACAGGCCGTAAGATCATTGTGGATACCTATGGTGGAAAAGGCGCTCATGGCGGTGGCGCTTTCAGCGGAAAAGATCCCAGCAAGGTTGACCGCAGCGCTGCATACGCCACCAGGCATATTGCCAAGAACCTGGTAGCAGCCGGCTTGTGTGATGAAGTGCTGGTTCAGGTTTCTTATGCCATCGGTGTGGCACAACCGACTTCTATCAACGTAGTTACGTATGGCACTGCCAAAGTAAAAATGACCGACGGGGAGATCGCTAAAAAAGTAATGGAGATGAAATGCTTTGACATGCGTCCTTACTTTATTGAACAACGCTTAAAACTCCGCAATCCCATGTACAGCGAAACCGCTGCCTATGGTCATATGGGACGTACCAATAAGATCGTTGAAAAAGAATTCACATCACCCGACGGTAAAGTGATAAAGAAAAAAGTGGAATTGTTTACCTGGGAGAAACTGGATGCCGTGAAAGAGGTAAAGAAAGTTTTTGGTTTGAAATAACCGGGCTTTCCGGATCCCTCCAAAGGATGGGCTTCAGAAGACCATAAGTTCTTGAGAGCTTATGGTTTTTTATTTTAGAACAGTTGGGTAAACCTGCTGGTTTTTTCACAATGTCTCTGGCAAGAAGAATTATCTTTGATACACCATATAGGTTTTATAAATGAAAAATTTCCGACAGCAACATCACCGTCCTAAAAAAAGTTTACTCATCGTGGGCCGCAAAGCGGTTATAGAAGCCATGCAAACGGGTAAGCAGCTGGAGCGGATCTACCTGCAGGCTACGGTTCACGGCGAAGTGATCGATGAGATAAAAAAACTGGCCGGGCAAACACAAACCCCCATCAATAAAGTTCCGGTAGAGAAACTGAACAACTTTAATGTAAGTAATCACGAGGGTTGTGTGGCGCTGATCGCCAAAGTGCAGTACCAGGACCTGCAGGATGTGATCTCCTTTGTAGTGGATAAAGGCGAAACACCCCTGTTTTTGATCCTGGATGGCGTTACCGACATACGCAATATCGGCGGTATTGCCCGCAGCGCTTATTGCTTTGGAGTGCATGCCATCATCATACCCGATAAGGGCGTGGGTGCATTGAATGAAGATGCAGTACTTACATCCGCCGGTGCTTTGGAAAAGATAGCCGTATGCCGGGTGAACAGCCTGATGAAAGCGGTGGATGACCTGCATATGAACGGCATTAAGGTTTTTGCCAGCGAAATGAAAGCTTCAAAAAAAATTTCTGAAATAAACATGAAAGAACCTTGTGCCCTTGTAATGGGAGGAGAGGAGAAGGGAATTTACCCGGCGCTTTTAAAGATATGCGATGAACAGTTCCAGATACCCATGACGGGTGATTTTGATTCGCTGAATGTTTCGGTGGCCACGGGGATCATCTTATACGAAGCCGCCAAACAACGAATGTAGCGGTTATCGTTTGCTGAAACGAACCCGGTATGCAACCGCTAATTTTATATATACATTATCATTCACTTTTGCATCGTACCTCCACATGTCCTTTACTCCTGTTCTGATCTTCCGGAGTACCGAATGACCGGCTTCCATATTCAGGACAAAATTCTTTGCAAGGTACGTATCCAGGTAAACACCCAACTGGTTCTCATCCATGCGCCAGTAGCCATTTGTATTTCCATACGAATTGGTGATGGCCCGGAAGTTGGCACCGTAATAAAAGCGCTTGCTTATTCGATGCTCATAGGTAAGGTTGCCGGGTAATATGCCAAACAGGTTATTCCGTTCATTCATCTTCCAGTCGATGCCCAGCAACGGCATTACAAATACGCCAAACAGTTCGTTGTTCACATACACACCCAGTTTCCAGGTAAGCTTTTCATTTCTTTTATAGCCGGCAATAAAGGCCCCGCCGATCTGCACGCTGGATTTTTTACCGATGCTGCTGTCATTCATGCGTGCAATGGCCGTAAGTACGATACTCCATTTCGTTTTTGTAATTGACTTTATGAATGAAACAGGTAACGCAATGCCTGTATGATCCTGCCGGGTGTTTTTGTTTACCTGCGACCACCACTTTTCAAAATAAGGACTGAAGATGAGTGCATCCTTTTTATTTTTGAATGGTACAGGGAGGTTGGTACTTAAACTGAAGTACTGAAGTTCCAGGTCATTCTTGTTTTGATTGAACAGGCCGGCATGGGGACTGTTGCTGTATTTTACATTTACGATGTCCAGGAATGGCTGTGCAGCGATCTTGCATGGGTTGCTCAAAATGCACACTGCTGAAACCAGCAGGTAAAATAAACTTCCTTCACCCGGGGGTTTGATGCATTTAATCCTGCTTAAAATATTCCTGTTCATTTTCTTTTTATTGCAAGGTGGTGGAAAGCAATTGGGTTTTCATCATCGGTTGCCTGTTTGACGGGGTCTTTATTTCAACCGTTGAAGCCGATCTCAGTGTTTTCATCTGGTGATTGGTAAGCATTCGTTTTACGAACCCCGGTAAAAGGCCGTTTAAAAAAAGAAATACCTGGTTCACCTTACCCGGTATGATCACTTCCTTTCTT
>DAOQRQ010000248.1:0-4964 GCA_035355815.1 Ferruginibacter sp.
TCCATCACTTCAGTTGGCTCCGATGGCTCCACTACGGTGATCACTAAAGAAGGTAAAGTAACCACCGTAAAAGATGGTATTACCACCATTATTGAAAATGGAAAAATAACCATGATCGGCAAGGACGGTAAAGTGATCAATCAAACGCCAACACCACCGGGCAAACCAGCGCCACCAAAGACCGGCGGCACGGCTCCAAAAAAAAAGTAAAAAAGAAAGGTAAATAAATGATCCCCGTTATTGATTCAGTAACGGGGATTTATTTTTCAATCTATTGAATATTGCTTCTGCTGCCTTATTTTTGCCGGTAATCAGAATAATTAATCCAATGCGCTTTTTTCTGTTACAGGCTACCGATGTTAACAATGCGGCGAACTATCTGCCCATTGCCCTCCAGCTGATCTTTGCCATTGGGTTGATCGCTACCATCATCCTGCTTTCCGACTGGCTTGGCCCCAAACGTAAAACCTCCGATAAACTCCAGAATTTTGAGAGTGGCATTGAGATAAAAGGCAATGCCCGCCAGCCAATGGCTATTAAATACTTTCTTGTTGCGATACTGTTTGTGTTGTTTGATGTGGAGGTTATCTTCTTTTACCCTTATGCAGTAAACTTCAGGGAGCTGGGATGGAGTGGATTTATGGCCGTGGTGGTATTTGTGACTTTGTTTATCACAGGCTTGGTATATATTTTTAAGAAGGGAGCTTTGAAGTGGGAGGAATAGAATTTTGGTAATTAACCGATCTGGAGATTTGAAGATGATAAGAGACGTTGAATTCCGCAGGAGTTAAATCATCAGCAAATTTCCACATCATCAAATCGAATAATCAGTATGTCTCGTCCGGTACAATATAATACTCACATCAAATTCGAAGGGGTTCCCGAGGGATACATGGGTGAAGGGTTCATGGCAACCAACCTGGAAAAGGTGGTTAGCCTTGCCCGTAAAAATTCCATCTGGCCCCTGCCTTTTGCTACAAGCTGTTGTGGTATTGAGTTCATGGCCACCGCTGCCAGTCATTACGACCTGGCCCGGTTTGGAGCGGAGCGTATGAGCTTCTCTCCCCGCCAGTGCGATCTCATTATGGTAATGGGAACCATTGCAAAAAAAATGGGTCCGGTGTTAAGACAGGTTTACCTGCAAATGGCCGAGCCACGCTGGGTGATGGCTGTTGGTGCCTGTGCTTCATCCGGCGGAATATTCGACACCTATTCTGTTTTACAGGGCATCGACCAGGTAATACCCGTGGATGTATATGTGCCCGGCTGCCCGCCAAGGCCCGAAGCCATACTGGATGGATTCATCAAAATACAGGAACTGGTGAATACAGAAGGGTTGAGAAGAAGACACAGTGATCAGTATAAAGAGTTGCTGGCGGGATATGGGATTCAATAATACCCCCTCCGCCCCCTAAGGGGGAACCGGGAGTAAGATACTTTATACATTAAAAGATACAAAAGCCCTTTTAGGGAATTGGGGTTATGACGAACGATACAATAAAACTAAAACTAACAGATAAATTCGGAGATGCTCTCACCGACTGGCAGGAGCCTTATGGCATGCTCACTTTTACAGCGCCAAAGGAGCTGAATTTAAAAGTGCTCCAGTTTTTATTTGATGATACGGAATTAAAGTTTCAGTTTCTTACCGACCTGCAGGCTGTTCATTACCCCCACCGAAAAGGAGAAGAACTGGCCGTGGTATATCACCTGCATAATCTCGTTGATAATGTCCGGATCCGGCTTAAGGTATTTGCAGACATACAAAAGCCGGATGTATTCAGTGCAACGGCATTGTACAGGTCGGCCAACCATATGGAAAGAGAGACCTACGATTTCTTTGGGGTGAATTTTATTGGGCACCCCAACCTGGTAAGGATATTGAATGTGGATGAGATGGACTATTTCCCCATGCGGAAACAATACCCGGTAGAAGATCAGCTGAGGATTGATAAGGATGATGAGATGTTTGGCCGATGAAGTGATTTGACAATTTGGAAATTTGAAGATGCACCAATTGGTCATCACCAAGTTTTCAAATTTTCAAATTTTCAAATTGATTATTTATGAGTGAACATATTTTATTACCCGAAGGAAGTATTGAAAAGCAGACCACCACGCTGAACCTGGGGCCCACACACCCGGCCACGCATGGAGTATTCCAGAATATCCTGGAGCTGGATGGGGAACGGATATTAAAATCCACTTCCACCATCGGGTATATTCACCGGGCATTTGAAAAGATAGCCGAACGGAGGCCACTTTACCAGATCACCCCGCTTACCGACCGCCTCAATTACTGCTCATCGCCCATTAATAACATGGGCTGGCATCTTACCTGCGAAAAACTGCTTGGTATAAAAACACCCAAGCGGGTTGATTATTTACGGGTGATCATCATGGAACTGGCAAGAATTGCCGATCACCTGATATGCAATTCCATTGTTGGGGTAGATACCGGCGCTTTCACCGGGTTCTTGTATGTAATGCAATACCGTGAACTAATCTATGAGATATATGAAGAAATATGTGGCTCCCGTCTTACTACTACTATTGGGCGTATTGGCGGTTTTGAAAGGAATTTCACTCCTGCGGCATTCGAAAAACTCGAAAAATTCCTGAAAGAATATCCCCTTGTTTTAAAAGAGTTTGAAAACCTGTTCACCCGTAACCGGATATTCATGGACAGAACGATCGGTTGTGGGCCAATAGCTGCCGAAAGGGCTTTGAACTACGGTTTCACCGGCCCTAACCTGCGTGCCGCCGGTGTTGATTACGATGTTCGTGTTCATACACCGTACAGCAGTTACGAAGATTTTGATTTTATCATCCCGGTGGGAACAACAGGCGATTGTTACGACCGCTTCCTGGTTCGTAACGAAGAAATGTGGCAGAGCCTCAGCATCATTGAACAGGCATATCAAAAAGTGCAGGAATTCAAAGGTGCTGAAGCAGAAGTGTATCACGCCGATACCCCTGCTTATTATTTACCAGAAAAGAAAGATGTATATACCAAGATGGAAGCGCTCATCTATCACTTTAAAATCGTGATGGGTGAAACAGCTATTCCGGAAGGGGAAGTATATAGTGCGGTGGAAGGAGCAAACGGGGAGTTGGGATTCTACCTGATCAGCGATGGAGGAAGAACGCCTTACCGCCTGCATTTCCGCCGGCCATGTTTTATTTATTACCAGGCTTTTGAAGAACTGGTGAAAGGCGGAATGCTGAGTGATGCCGTGATCACCATGAGTAGTTTGAACCTGATCGCTGGAGAAATGGACGCTTAGAAATTGAAAATTCAAAATTAAAAATTGAGAATACCCCAGGCAAGGTGATTTTCTGATTTTTGATTTTTAACTTTTGACTTAATGATACAGTTTACAGAAGAAAAATTGAATAAGGTTAACGAGATCATCTCCCGTTACCCGGAAGGCAAACACAAAAGCGCCCTGCTTCCTGTGCTGCACCTGGCGCAGGAAGAATTCGGCGGATGGCTGGACGTGCCGGTAATGGATTATGTGGCGTCTGTGTTAAAGATCGAACCGATTGAAGTGTATGAAGTGGCCAGCTTTTACAGCATGTATAATTTAAAACCGGTTGGTAAATATATGTTCGAGGTTTGCCAAACGGGACCATGCATGCTCAACGGAAGCGATGAGATCATTGCTTATATAAAAGAGAAACTGAACATCGGTGTTGGTGAAACAACGGCCGACGGGTTATTCACTTTAAAAACCGTGGAGTGCCTGGGCGCCTGCGGCTATGCACCCATGATGCAACTGGGGAAGCATTACCGGGAACACCTGACAAAAGAAAAAATTGACGCCATCATTGAAGAGCACCGGGCAAAAGCAAATTAATAATTGAAGAAGTTTTTAACCATATTGTTCTTTTTTATTGCAGTCAATGGCTTTGCACAAACGGCAGATGAAGCAAAGCTGATACAAACAATGAAGGAATTTCACCAGGCGCTGGTTAATAAGAATACCGTTTCCATTAACCAGCAAACAGATAAAGTGCTGAGCTACGGTCACAGCAATGGCTGGGTACAAACGAAGCCGGATATTATTAAAGATTTTGAAACAGGATATATCAGTTACCAGGGGTTTAAAGAAGACAGCATCGCCGTTTCTATAAATGGCAATATGGCCAATGTGCGGTTTGTGGCTGATATTACGGCAACGATGAAGGGGTCAACAAACACCTATCATTTGAAAGTGCTGGAAGTGTGGGTGAAGAAAGGAAAGCGGTGGGTTTTGTTTGCGAGGCAGGCGGTGAAGGCCCCCTCCGCCCCCTAATGGGGAACCTGGAGTCTGATAACTTGAAATACCTTTTGATAGTAATTGAAATAAAAATGTTGGTTGCAAAAAGTAAATTATAAAACATAATCATCCCCCTTTAGGGGATAGGGGATATGAGTAGAAAACTATTATTAGAAAAAGCACATGTAGAAAACATCAGGTTATATGATGTGTATCGCCGGGAAGGTGGCTACCGCAGTGTGGAGAAGGCATTGAAGATGGCGCCGGCAGACATCGTGGAAGAAGTAAAGAAGAGTGGCTTGCGAGGACGTGGCGGTGCAGGGTTTCCTACCGGGTTAAAATGGAGTTTTATTGCAAAGCCCGAAGGAGTTCCCCGCCACCTGGTGGTAAATGCCGATGAAAGCGAACCCGGTACCTTTAAAGACAGGTACCTCATGGAATTCATTCCGCATATCTTAATTGAAGGAATGATCGTTTCGTCATTTGCACTTGGCTCCAATGTTTCGTATATATACATACGTGGTGAATACCACTGGATCGTTGATATTTTAGAACAGGCCATTGCAGAAGCAAAACAAAATGGCTTTCTTGGGAAAAATATTTTAGGTACCGGCTTCGATTGTGAAATTTATGTTCACCGGGGCGCCGGCGCTTATATCTGCGGCGAAGAAACCGCACTGATAGAATCATTGGAAGGCAAAC
>DAOQRQ010000249.1:0-4920 GCA_035355815.1 Ferruginibacter sp.
GGATAAAGATCACGGCAGACAGTATCCCGGTTTTGGTTTTTAACCCGTTGCATGAATCCAATCTTCCGATCATCATCAATTATCATGGAGGAGGGTTTATCAGTCCGCTGATCCCGGCGCTGGAGCCTTTACTGTGGCAGGATGCAAAGACCTATGGAGCCATTGTATTTGCAGTTGATTACCGGGTTGCGCCCGAATATAAATTTCCTACCGCGGTGAACGACAGTTACAATGCCTTTGTATGGATCACAAAACACGGCAGTGAATTCGGTGGCGAAACCAACCGGATCATATTGATGGGTAACAGCGCCGGGGCCAACCTCGTTGCGGTAACAACACAAAAAGCGAAGAAGAACAGAATGGCAAACAAAATAAAACTGCAGGTGATGAACGGGCTTCCCGGGGATATGAGTCCGCAGAACATGGAAAGTTCCGGGTCCTACCGGCAAAATGCGAATGGTTATTTCCTGTCAAAACCATACTGTTATTTTACCGTTGAAACCTATGCACCCGGAATAAAGAATAACCCGGAGCTCTCTCCCATCTTATCGGATAACCTGTCGGGCTTACCTCCTGCTGTTATCATCAATGCCGAATTCGATCCTTTGCGGGATGATGGAATTAAGTATGCGGCTAAGTTGCGCAAAGCCGGTGTAAAAGTTTGGGATAAGTGCTTTGCAGGGCAGATACATATGTTACTCGGCCTGCCGCCCGATGCCAGGGAGATACGGGAATTTGAAATGATGGTGAAGAATGCCATGCAGGAAAGTTTTTGAGCGATTTGATCTCAAAGGGTTATAGAAAGATTGATAAGCCCAATATAAAAACAATAAAATGAAAGCGGTTGTTTATGAAAGATACGGTACGCCGGATGTACTGGAGTTAAGAGAGATCCCCAAGCCGAAGCCCAAAGACAATGAGTTGCTGGTGAAAGTACATGCCACCACCGTAACGGCAGGCGACTGGCGTTTGCGTAAGGCCGATCCTTTTTTAGCGAGAATATTCAACGGGTTGTTCCGGCCACGAAAAATAAAAGTATTGGGATTTGAAGTCGCCGGCGTGGTGGAAGAAACAGGAAAGCATGTTGCTTCGTTCAAAAAAGGAGATGCTGTTTTTGCTTCCTGCGGGTTGAAATTTGGCGGCTATGCCGAGTACAAAACGCTTCCCGAAAATGACCTCGTTGCGGTCAAACCTTCCAATATCGGTTTTGATGAAGCGGCAGCGGTGCCCATCGGTGGACTGACCGCCCTTGGCTTTTTGCAAATGGCAGGCATACAGGCCGGGCATGACGTGCTGATTTATGGAGCGTCGGGCAGTGTGGGAACCTATGCCGTTCAGTTGGCAAAATACTATGGCGCAACGGTAACAGCCGTATGCAGCAGCTCGAATCTGGAAATGGTGCGATCGATGGGAGCAGATAAGTTAATCGATTATACCAAAGAGGATTTTGCCGATACCGATCAGCGATTTGATATTGTTTTTGATGCCGTAGGGAAAGCGTCGAAGCGGGCTTGTAAGAAACTGCTGAAACCCGGCGGCCGGTTTGTATCTGTAACCGGCAACCCCAAAAAGATCCCGGGCGGATTAAATGTACTAAAAGGCATGATCGAAGGCGGTAAACTAAAACCTGTGATCGATCGGAAGTATACGCTCGAACAGATCAGGGAAGCGCATGCTTATGTGGAAGGCTTTCACAAAAAAGGGAATGTGGTGGTGGAAATAGTGCAAAGAAGTTGAAAATAAGAACGAGAAACAAAAAACCCCAACATTACTGTTGAGGCTTGGCTCCCCTTATTGACGAAAGATGCAGCTAAAATGAGTTGGTAGAAATTGCAACGGTTTGGAGATCAGGAATACAGTTCCTTAAAGTAAAGAAAGTAAGCTGTGAACTCTTAATTCAAAGATGCCCGGTACTCTTTAGGCGTGAATCCTACGTGTTGCTTAAAGAACCGGCTGAAATGCTGGGGATATTTGAACCCAAGCTCGTAGGCTATTTCATTGACCGTTTTGCCTGCTCCCGATACTTTTTCTTTTGCTACGTCAATGATCTTGTTTTGAATGTATTCCTGTGCACTTTTACCTGTTTCTTTTTTTATCAGGTCGCCGAAATAGTTCGGAGACAGGTGGAGCTGGTCAGCGCACCAGGCCACCGAGGGGATGCCTATATTTTGCGGGTTGTCGGATAAAAAATATCCGTTCAGTATGTTTTCAAATTTTTCCACGTTTCCCTGGTTCACCGTTTCCCGGGTAATGAATTGACGGTCGTAAAAGCGGCTGCAATAATTCAGGAATAATTCAATATTCGCAACAATAAGTTTCTTGCTGTGTTTGTCAACAGATTGCTGCAGTTCAAATTCAATTTTTGAAAAACAATCCATAACGATCTGCCTTTCACGTTCTGATAAATGCAGCGCTTCATTCGATTGATAACCGAAGAATGTATAGTCCTGCATGTGTTTTCCCAATGAAGTGCCGTGTATAAGATCAGGATGAAAGACCAATGCATGGCCCTTGGGTTGATAAATTTCCCCATCGGATTCAATTTCCATAACCTGGCCGGGCGAAACAAAAACCAGGGTGCCCTCCTCGTAATCGTAGTAATTGCATCCATATTTCAGGTCACCGCATTTTATGTCTTTTAAAAAAATGCAGTAAAGACCATAATTGATCTTTACAGACTTGCTTCCCCACGAGCGTGGCTTCGCTTTTGAAAAATCAATCACACTCACCAGGGGGTGTAATGTTTCGTGGTTGTTGAACATATTGTATCCGCTTACGGTATCAAACCTGTGAACCTGTTCCATGACTGCCGGTTTTTGTGATACAAATTTATACATTAAAACAAGAGGCAGCAGAACGCTGCGGCGATAACAGTGAAATTGGTAGATAAATCCGTAATCTGTATACCAAACAGGCGGTTTGTTCGTCAGACCTTTGTGCTGAAAAAAAAGAAAACAGTGAAAAAAATCAAACTTAATAATGGAGTAGAGATGCCAATCCTTGGTTTTGGTGTTTTCCAGGTAACAGACCTGGCTGAGTGTGAAAGAAGCGTACTGGATGCAATTGCCACGGGATATCGCTTAATTGATACAGCCCAGGCTTATGGAAATGAAGAAGCAGTAGGCAGGGCGATAAAACAAAGCGGCATTGCCAGGGAAGACCTGTTTATCACTACGAAGCTCTGGATACAGTCCAACGGGTATGAAGGAACTAAAAAAGCCTTTGAAAAATCTCTGAAGAAATTACAGTTGGATTATCTCGACCTGTATCTTATACATCAACCCTATGGTGATGTTTACGGAGAATGGAGAGCTATGCAGGATCTGTATAAGGAAGGAAAAGTAAGGGCAATAGGCGTTTCTAACTTTCAGCCCGACAGGTTGATGGACCTTGTGATTCATAATGAGGTTGTACCGGTAATAAACCAGGTAGAAACCCACCCATTTCATCAGCAGAGTGAAGCGCAAAAGTTCATGCAGGAAAATAATGTGCAGATAGAATCATGGGGACCTTTTGCGGAGGGAAAGAACAGTATCTTTCAAAATGAATTACTCCTTACAATTGGTAAAAAGTATGGAAAATCAATTGCGCAGGTTATTCTTCGCTGGCTTACTCAAAGAGGCGTTATTGCTATTCCAAAATCGGTTCGTAAAGAAAGGATGCAGGAAAACCTGGACATTTTCGACTTTAATCTCAGCGAAGAAGATATGAGTGAGATCAAAAAACTTGATACCCAAACCAGCCAGTTTTTTGACCACCGGGACCCGGCTATGGTAAAATGGCTTGGCGAAAGAAAGCTGGATGATTAAATACCTTATAAACAATAATTATGCAAAAACGAATATTAGGTAAAAGCGGCCTGGAGGTATCGGCTCTTGGTTTAGGCTGTATGGGCCTGAGTTTTGGTTACGGCCCCGCAACAGATAAAAAAGATGCCGTGGATCTTATTCGTACGGCGTACGAAAAGGGAGTGAACTTTTTTGATACCGCTGAAGTATATGGGCCTTATACAAACGAGGAGTTATTGGGCGAAGCTTTAGAGCCTTTTCGTAAAGACGTTATAATAGCAACAAAATTTGGTTTCATTACCGGGAAAACAACTTCGGGATTAGACAGTACAGCAAAAAATATAAGGGCTGTAGCGGAGGCGTCATTGAAACGGTTAAGGACGGATGTTATTGACCTGTTTTATCAACATCGTGTTGATCCCAATGTTCCGATAGAAGAGGTGGCAGGTACAGTAAAGGAACTGATCAAAGAAGGAAAAGTGAAACATTTTGGTCTTTCCGAAGCAGGAGTAAAAACCATTCGTAAAGCACATGCAGTTCAGCCGGTAACTGCCCTGCAAAGCGAATATTCGATTTGGTGGCGGGAGCCGGAACAGGAGATACTGCCGGCACTGGAAGAACTGGGGATCGGGTTCGTCCCATTCAGTCCTTTAGGCAGAGGTTTTCTTACAGGAAAAATTGATGCGAATACAACTTTTGACAAAACAGATTTTCGCAATAACGTTCCCCGTTTTTCTGAGGAGAACAGGAAAGCCAACCAGGCGTTGGTTGACTTACTTGGTAAAATGGCGAAAGACAGGAATGCTACACCGGCACAAATAGCATTGGCATGGCTATTAGCACAAAAGCCCTGGATCGTTCCCATCCCGGGTACAACTAAGTTGCACAGGCTGGAAGAAAATATTGGATCAACAGATGTTGTACTTGGTGCTGCTGACCTTAAGGAAATCAATGCGGCATTTTCAAGGATTAACGTACAGGGTTCCCGGTACAACGAAGAGACACAAAAAATGATAGATCGGTAGTAAAGATCAACAGGCATTCCTTTAAAATATTACTTACATATAACCATACGCAACATGTACAATTCAATAGAAAAAACGAATCCAGGGTTTAATCGCCGTGATCTTCT
>DAOQRQ010000250.1:0-4899 GCA_035355815.1 Ferruginibacter sp.
GTGTTGAACATGCTGTAGAGATCATCGAACAGGAACTGGGTAATTCTTCCGACAATAAGCACCTCAATACACAGGGCCATAAACTCAGCGTAAGAAAGCCGATCGAGATCAAAAAATTCCTGGATGATTATGTGATAGGGCAGGATGATGCCAAGAAGATATTATCTGTTGCGGTATATAACCATTACAAACGCCTGAACCAGAAACTGGAAAACGACGTAGAGATCGAGAAGAGTAATATCATTATGGTAGGTGAAACGGGCACCGGCAAGACACTTTTGGCAAAAACGATAGCCCGGATGCTTAATGTGCCGTTTGCCATTGTTGATGCCACGGTATTTACCGAAGCCGGTTATGTGGGCGAAGACGTGGAAAGTATGCTCAGCCGTTTATTACAAGCCTGTAATTACGATGTGGCTGCGGCAGAAAAAGGAATTGTATTCATTGATGAAATAGATAAAATAGCCCGTAAAAGCGATAACCCGTCCATTACCAGGGATGTAAGCGGAGAGGGTGTGCAGCAGGGCCTGTTGAAGTTACTGGAAGGAACAGAAGTATTGGTTCCACCGCAAGGCGGACGTAAGCATCCGGAGCAAAAGCTGATAAAAGTGAATACGCAGAATATTCTTTTCATTTGTGGTGGTGCTTTTGATGGTGTTGATAAGATCATTGCCCGCCGGGTGAACACCAATGCCATTGGCTTCAATGTAAATAAAGAACTACAGGAATACCAGCACGACAACCTGCTTCATTTTGTGAATGCAGTTGACCTCAAGCATTTTGGATTGATACCGGAATTGCTGGGTCGTTTGCCGGTGGTTACCTATTTAAACCCACTCGACGCAGAAACACTCCGCAGCATACTTACCGAACCTAAGAACTCACTCATCAAACAATTTACCCGCCTGTTTGATATTGAAGGCATCGAACTGAAGTTTGAACCGCCTGTACTGGATTTTATGGTTGAAAAAGCGCTGGAATACAAACTGGGCGCCCGGGGTTTGCGCAGCATCTGCGAAAGCATCCTCACCGATGCTATGTACGAACTGCCTTCTCAAAAGGTAAAGACCTTTGATGTTACGCTTGAATATGCCCAGCGTAAGTTCAGCAGCAGCAAACTGAGCATGCTCAAGGTGGCGTAATCCATTTTATCCTGCTTCATTTCTCCCCAATTTTCAAACAACCTCATATCATTTTAGGTGGTTGATGTATTTCATTTTATTTTTACGCCGAACCTGGCATTGGCCAATATCAAAATCAACAATTAAATCTGAAATACTAAATGGTAGACGTTATACTCGGAATGCAGTGGGGTGATGAGGGTAAGGGCAAGATCGTGGATTTCTTTGCTAAAGATTACGATGTGGTGGCCCGTTTTCAGGGAGGTCCCAATGCCGGTCACACATTATATGTAGACGGGAAAAAAATTGTACTCCACCAGATACCCAGTGGTATTTTTCATGAATCCAAAACGAACCTGATCGGTAATGGCGTTGTGCTGGATGCCGTTACACTGAAAAGGGAATGTGATAATGTGGCGGCCATGGGAGTGGATTACAAAAAGAACCTATACATCAGCGAACGTACACACCTCATTTTGCCAACACACCGGGCCATCGACAAAGCCAGTGAACTTTCTAAAGGAAATGAAAAAATAGGCAGCACACTCAAAGGGATCGGCCCTGCTTATATGGATAAAACAGGCCGCAATGGTTTACGGGTGGGCAACCTGCTGGATAAAAGCTTTACAACTGAGTATATTAAACTAAGGCTTAAACACCAGAAACTACTGGATAGTTTCAATTTCCAGGAAGATATAAGCGCCTGGGAAGAAGAATTTTTTGAAGCCGTTGAATTCCTGCGTGAGTTCAATATTGTAAACGGAGAATATTTCATTAATGAAAGGATACAGAAAGGACAGCGTGTTTTAGCTGAAGGCGCACAGGGCAGTATGCTGGATGTGGACTTTGGTACCTTTCCCTTTGTAACAAGCAGCAATACCATATCGGCTGGTGTCTGTACAGGTTTGGGAGTGGCTCCTCAAAAGATCAGGGAAGTGTTTGGGGTTTCCAAAGCTTATTGCACCCGTGTGGGTAGCGGGCCTTTCCCTACCGAATTGCATGACGAAACCGGCGAACTGATCCGGAAAACAGGAAACGAGTTCGGTAGTACAACCGGCCGCCCCCGCCGCTGTGGATGGATCGACGGAGTAGCCCTTCAGTTTGCCTGTATGGTGAACGGGGTAACGCAGATCATTATGACAAAGGCCGATATACTGGATAACCTGGCCGAACTGAAAGTATGCAACGGCTACAAAGTGAATGGAGAAGAAAAGAATTTTGTACCTTTTCAAATGAACAAAGTTGCCATAGAGCCGGTATATAAAACATTCAAAGGATGGATGAAAGATATATCTTCTGTCACGGATTATGAAGGGCTGCCAAAGGAAATGAAAACTTATATTGAGTACCTGAACACTTATCTGGGCGTACCTGTTAAATACATAAGCAATGGCCCCGGTCGTGACCAGTTATTGCTGGCATAAAAAAAATTGAAAAAAAGTTTGCAATATTTTTGGCTATTTAAAAAACCCGTTGAAATTTTACAGTAATAACCCTTTTTTCAATTATGGTCCTGATATCTGATAATACAAAAATGAAAACTGCAAAAGCATCTGCAGGCACAGTAATTACTGCAGCAAAAAAAGCAGCTAAACCCAAAAAGGCTGACGACGATGATGAGGATCTGGATGATGACGATGATGCAGATGCAAAGGCTGCGCCTAAAAAGAAATCGGCTTCCAAGAAAAGCGGGGATGACGACGATGACGATGATGACGTAGAAGTGGCTGATGATTGGGAAACTCCGGAAGAAGATGATGACTGGGATCCCGACTTCGAAGAATTTGATGTGCCCAAATCAAAGGGGAAGAAAGCTGTAGGTAAAAAAAATGCAAAAGGTGAAGATGAGGACGATTTTAAAATAGACGATGATTTCAAAGACCTGGGTTTTGATGACCTGGATGGTGGGGGTGATTTTGATGATGACGATGATTTCTAAAACCGGTATCTATAACGGGGAAAAACAGTCTTGTGAAAAAATGTACATCTTTTCCTGTTAGCGATTTTAAAACATTTAAAATACAAATGCTGAATTGGGCGAACCGGTTCAGCATTTTTTCTTTTTTGGATAACCAGCAATACGGATTTTCCAAACCAGCATTTGAATGCCTGCTGGCTGCAGGGTCTAAAAAAATTATCAGGGCCAATGCCGGAAATGCTTTTGATCAGCTAAGACATTTTCATAATAAAACGGAAGGCGAATGGCTGTTTGGCCATTTAGGATACGACCTGAAGAATGAAACAGAATCGCTTGGTTCAGGTAGTGCCGACAAGACCGGGTTTAGCGATCTCTTTTTTTTTGTTCCCCGGTGGGTGATCAAATTGGATGGAGAGGAGGTAAAGATATATGGAGATGGAGACCCGGGACCTGTTTACGAAGAAATACGGCGTTGCCCCCGGGTAATTAATGATGGTCGCCCGGGAAAGATCGATATTGAGCATAAGATTGCCCGGAAAGATTACCTGGAAATAATAGAAAAACTGCGCCGGCATATTTTAAGGGGCGATTGTTATGAGATCAATTTCTGCCAGGAGTTTTTTTCAGCAAATGCTGAAATAGATCCATTGCATGTATACAACCGGTTGGCAGAATTATCGCCCAACCCATTCTCCGTCTTTTACCGGGTGGAAAACAGTTATTGTCTTTGTGCAAGCCCTGAGCGGTACCTAAAAAAAACAGGCTCCCGTATATTTTCACAACCGATCAAAGGAACATCCAAAAGAGAACATGAAAATTCAAATGCTGACGAAGCCTCAAAAAAATATCTTTTGCAAAGTAGTAAAGAGAAAAGCGAGAATGTAATGGTGGTTGACCTGGTTCGGAATGATCTGAGCCGTGTTTGTAAACCTGGATCGGTGCAGGTAGATGAGTTGTTTGGCCTTTACAGTTTCCCGCAGGTACACCAGATGATAAGTACGGTAAGTGGAGAAATAAATGATGGATTGAACTGGATCGATTGCATCCGGGCCACCTTCCCAATGGGTTCTATGACCGGTGCCCCTAAAAAAAGAGTGATGGAATTGATAGAACAATATGAACACAGCCGCAGGGGCCTCTTTTCTGGGGCAATTGGTTATATTGACCCGGGAGGCGATTTTGATTTTAATGTAGTGATCAGAAGCATATTTTATAATGAAACGGAAAAATACCTTTCTTTTCAAACAGGAGGTGGCATTACCTATTACAGCAACCCGGTAGATGAGTATGCCGAGAGCCTGCTTAAAGCAGAAGCGATGATGAAAGTACTTAAATAGGTCAGCTTCTTTTTTTCTTTGTACTTTTTTGTGAAGGATAGATAACAGGGTTTGATACCGGAGCAGGATTATCGCCAAGCAATAATTGCACACACTCATTTAATATACTGTATTTATTTGCCAGGAAAAGCTGCATTTTATCAGCAGGTAAACGAAGGTCGTAATTACCATTAATGGCCATCATATTATCAAAATCAGGATTGTAGCGGTTAAACTGAACAATATCCATGGATAAGTTCTTTGTGATCACCAGTGAATTATATTTTCCAGAAATGCTTTGTGTGGCAGCTGCTGCCAGTTCTTCTTCTGTAAGGTCCGGTTTCTTATCATACGGATTTGCACTCATGCCATTATTCCCGCCCAGGTTAGGCGTTGTGGTAATACCACCTGTTCCTTCCATGATATAATGTGTGGCAATGAATTTTTTTACATGGTTCCTGCTTTCAGTGGGCAAATAATATTGTAACGACCAGAAATTACGGCTTCCGCTTTTTTTAATGGCTGAATAAACCCTCCCGGCGCC
>DAOQRQ010000251.1:0-4870 GCA_035355815.1 Ferruginibacter sp.
AAGATGCAGCAACAGAATATCCCATTGAAGAACAGAACTGGGTAGCCGGTATGGAAAGAGCCGATAGCCTGGGCGTTGATATCACTTCTACTTCTTTAGGTTATTTCAATTTTGATAACTCCATTTTCAATTATACCTATGCCAACATGGATGGCAATACCACACTCAGTGCAAAGGGCGCCGACCTGGCCGCAAAAAAAGGGATGCTGCTGGTATTGGCTGCCGGTAATGAAGGCACTTCGGCCTGGCATTATATTATTACGCCTTCCGATGCAGATAGTGTAATGGCGGTGGGCGCTGTTTCTGTTGCCGGCAATGTAGGTGGTTTCAGCAGTTATGGCCCCAGCAGCGATGGGCAGGTAAAGCCTTCTGTTGCAGCCGTAGGCGTAGGCGCTGTAATTGCCAACACGTCAAACGGGCAGCCAACATTTGGCAATGGAACTTCTTTTGCCTGCCCCAATATGGCAGGATTAACCACCTGTTTATGGCAGGCATTTCCTGAAATAAACAACATGGGCATCATTACTACCATGCAGCAGGCAGCCACAAAAGCAACCAATCCCGACAACCGGGTTGGCTACGGCATACCGGATATGAAGAAAGCATTTGTGATGCTGATAAGACAATTGTTCACCAAACAAACACCACAGGTTGCCGGTTGCAGCGTTAGCTGGCAATGGGCCGTTAAGACAGATTCGGTGATCAGTATTGCCGTGGAAAGAAAATTACCAACCGATATTAATTACACAACCATAAACACACTTACTTCAACCGGTGCATTTGCATCAAGGAATTTTTCATTCACCGATGACCTGCGGAGTTTTACTGCAAGCGGTATAAAATATCGTTTACGAATGGATATTGCTGCCGATACGAGTTTTTATCTTGACTCAATAACGGTGAATTTCACCCCAAGACCAAACTTTGGAGCAGATAAGAATACCAGTGTTTGCAGCGGTACCGGTTTTGATCTTACTTCACAGTTTGTTACAACCGGGCTTACTGCCAACTGGACGATCGGCGGCAATCCCGTAGTTACACCAACATCAGTAACGGCTGCCGGTGCTTACCAGCTTATCGGCATCAATAATTCCGGATGTGCAGATACGGCTATTGTGAACCTGACCTTATTACCTAAACCGGCATTGGGCATTGATATAGCGATCACAAAATGTACCGACAGTACCGTTAACCTTACCACATTATATGCAACTACCGGCCTTACCGCATCATGGACAATTGGCGGCAACCCGGTTGCAACAGCAACTGCGGTTGTTACAGCGGGTTTATACCGGTTAATTGCTGTAAATGGTTCAGGATGCAGCGACACTGCTTTTGTTACCATTACCAATAATCAGCCCTTATGTATTGCCGGCCTGGTTGATAAGATCCTTATCAGTCCTAACCCGGTGAGTGATAAACTTACCGTTCAGGTGGTAAGAACAAGTCCGGCAAAAGTGGGCATCGTTGTAAGCAATGCAGGCGGACAGATCGTTTACAGTACAACCAGTCAGCAGGCTGCAGGCTCACAGTCGTACATCATCCCCATGAAAGAAATGGCCGGGGGCATTTATTTTGTTACGGTATGGCTGAACAACAAAAAAGAAGTGGTGAAGAAAATAATGAACCGGTAAGCTGATCTACTCTTTTATAAAAGATGCTGTAAACATAGAATCAGCCTTTTTATCATAACCTTTTAAAAGTTCCATCTGCAGCAACCGCAGGTGGAATTTTTCTTTAATGAAGTTTACGGCCTCCTCGTTTTCCTTCTTAAACACAGAGCAGGTAATATAAATGAACATGCCGTTTTGCTGCAAATGCGGAATAACATTGGAAACAATTTGTTTCTGCAGGGCTGCATACTCCCCGATCATTTCTTCTTTAAAAAAATATAACTGCTCCGGCGTACGGCTCCAGGTTCCGCTGCCGGTGCAGGGTGCGTCACAGATGATGAGTTGGAAGTTTGAGGTTTGTCCTTCGGCTACGCTCTGGATAAGTTTGAGGTTTGAAGTTTGAGGTTTGAAGTTTGAAGTTTGAAGATCAGCGATGAATGACTGATAGTTTTTAATTCCTGCGGCTGAAAATCTTTTTTTAAGATTGGCCAATATACTTTCCCTGATATCGGAAACGGCCAATGCTATCTGCCCATTCAGGATATCGTACGCTAATAAGGACTTGCCTCCGCTGGCGGCGCAACAGTCCCAGGCAGAGACCGGGTGCTGGATACCGGATGCAGGATACGGGATACGGGATGTTGGATCTTTAAGGATATTCAATACCTGCTGAGAGTTATGGTCTTGTACTACAGCGTCTTTATCCGGTTCAATGATGCCGTCCAGTTTGGTAGTGTTGGGTAGTGCAATGCAGTCATCGCCCCGCATTTCAAAGGCCAAACCGGCATCCTGCATTTTTTTCAACAGGGCGGTTTTTTTACCTGGTCTAATCCGCAGAAAAAGACCGGGCTGAATGAAGAAGGATGAAGAAAATGAAAGCACGTCAATGCCATCGCTTAACTCGTTCTTCCAGGGAAATAATTCACTTATTTCAATCCCTGTTAAGCGGATCTTCTCTGAAAGAGGTTCTTCAATAACCGCATTCCATTCCGGCTTATGAAAGTTCAGGAATTCATTGGATGAATATTCGCACAAGAAATTTCCGGCAATGATCATTTCTTCAACAGGCAGGTCAGCCATGGCTTTACCCAGGCGGTAGAAATTATAACACAGCGCTGCTACCTGTTTCCGGTCTCTGGACCCGTATTTCTTATTGGCTGCAAAATATTTTTTCAGGAAAGCAGCAAGCGGTTCTCTTCCATCATACGTTTCTATGATCTTTTTTGCTGAATTTAAATATGAATGGAACCGCATACCGGCAAAAATAAAGCCTGCAATTAACATCACAGGCTTTAAAATTATTTAGCAGACCGGTTTATAATTCCAGCAGGCTTTTAACCGGGTCCTTTCCAAACAATAATAACTCAGGATTTTCCAGCAACTCTTTCACCCTTACCAGGAACCCAACCGATTCCCTTCCGTCGATAATCCGGTGATCATAACTCAAGGCCACATACATCATTGGTCTAATAACCACCTGGCCATTCACGGCCATGGGTCTTTCCACAATATTATGCATACCCAAAATGGCCGACTGCGGAATATTGATGATAGGAGTGCTCATCATAGAACCGAAAATTCCTCCATTGGTGATGGTGAATGTTCCGCCGGTCATTTCTTCAATGGTAAGTTTATTGTCTTTTGCTTTAGTAGCCAGCTCCACCACTTTTGCTTCGATACCCGCCATGCTTAAACTTTCTGCATTGCGTATCACGGGCACCACCAGTCCTTTTGGCGCACTCACTGCAATGGAGATATCGCAGTAATTGTGGTAGATGATGCTTTCGCCATCGATATAGGCATTTACTGCCGGCCATTCCATCAGCGCATAGGTACATGCTTTGCTGAAGAAACTCATAAAGCCGAGGTTAACGCCGTGGAGTTCCTTGAATTTATCCTTGTATTTTTTCCGCACATCCATGATGGCGCTCATATCCACTTCATTGAAGGTGGTGAGCATGGCAGTGGTATTCTTTGCTTCCACCAAACGCCGGCTAATTGTTTTGCGCAGGTTGCTCATCTTCTCTACCCGGTCATTGCGTTCAAACAGAACCGTACCGGGTCTTCTTCCCGGGTTGTTCAAAGCATCCATCACATCCTGCTTCACGATCCTTCCATTGCTGCCGGATGCTGTTACCACGTTCACATCTACTTTTTTATCGGCAATGATGGCAGCGGCTACCGGGGTTGCTTTAATCTCAGTTTCAGGTTTGAGGTTTGTGGTTTGAGGTTGAGTAGCAGTTTGTTTTTTCAGTTCTTCTTTTGCTTTTGCCGGGGCTGCTGTTTCTTCAACGACTGCCGTCGCCGGTTTAGTAGCATCGGTATCAATGGAGCAAACGATATCGCCGATATTTAGGGTATCGCCTTCTTTGGCAATGATCTTTATAGATCCCGCCTGTTCGGCATTCAGTTCAAACGTTGCTTTCTCACTTTCCAGTTCGGCGATCACTTCATCCCTGTTCACCCAATCCCCTTCTTTTTTGTGCCACTTCACCAGGGTCACTTCATTGATACTCTCGCCTACGGTTGGAACTTTTATTTCGATTGACATCTACAGTAATTTAAGATGGGGCAAATTTCGGGGAAAAATAAGGATTATTAAAATTGAATTCCGCCCCTATGGCTATAAACAAAAATCAGCAGGACCGGCCTGCTGAAGATATTTCAGGTATGCTAAAGCGGTATTATGTTCCAAGGTATGCTTTAAGCAGTTTGCAGCGGGATGCCGTACGCAGTTTGGTGATGGCTTTATCCTTTATCTGCCGCACCCTTTCCCGGGTAAGATTGAAATGTTCACCAATATCTTCCAGGCTAAGTGCATGATCCACACCAATGCCGAAGAAGAAGCGGATCACATCCTTTTGTCTTTCCGTTAACGTACTTAAAGAGCGGTCTATTTCTGTTTTAAGCGATGCTTTAAATGCCAGTTCATCATCTGTATTGGCCGCATTGTGGTTAACCAATACATCAATCAGGGTACTTTCTTCCCCATCAGCCAGGGGCTGGTCCATGCTTACATGACGTGATGAAACACCCAATGTGGCGGCAATTTCTTCTGTATCCATGTCCAGTAAAAAAGCCACTTCTTCTGCAGTAGGCTCTCGCTCAAATTCCTGTTCAAGCTGCGAAAAGGCTTTACTGATGCGGTTTGTCAGTCCAACTTTATTTAATGGTAAACGTACTATTCTTGATTGTTCAGCCAATGCCTGTAAAATGTTCTTGTGCATGCAGAATACGGCATACGATATGAATTTAAA
>DAOQRQ010000252.1:0-4865 GCA_035355815.1 Ferruginibacter sp.
TTGGAGCCGGAGATAGTATGGTTGGAGGGATCATTTATTATTTGGAGAAAGGGAAAGTTATTTTTGATGCAGTGAAATACGGAGTCGCCTGTGGTACGGCAGCAACAATGAATCCCGGCACAGAATTGTGCCGTAAGGAGGATGCAGACAGGTTGTATACATTGATTGAATAAATACAAAATTGGGCCCTGGTCTTTGCGTTCATCTGCTAAAATCTCCGATCTTTACAGTACTGCTTTCCCTTGGCTGGGTAACAGGTTAAATATTCTGCATGGTAAGATGATATCCGGCACCCGATACTTTGTTTCAGAAGATTCCATCGTAAGAAAGATATGGGGTAAGTCAGATACCATTCTTTTCATCTTTGCCGGATCGGCAGCTGAATTTGCTTTGAACAAGGCGGTTGACTGGCTGTATTTCACCGGCAAACTTCCGGCTGATCCGCTGGGCAGATTGTTTTCAACCGTTACCTACGCAAGAGAAATCGTTTTTTCTGAGAAAGATAAGGCCCATGCAGCCATAGACAAGATCACAGCCATTCATGGGGCTGTTGAAAAAAGCCGCGGAGCTAAGATCCCCGACTGGGCATACCGGGATGTGCTGTTCATGCTGATCCATTATTCCATCGCATCTTTTGAATTACTGGAACGGAAACTAAGCGACAACGAAAAAGAAGAAGTGTATGATGTCTTCTTCCGCCTGGGTGCAAGGATGAACCTGGACGGACTTCCTGCAAATTATACCGATTGGATGATCAGCCGGGATAAACACCTGGAGGCCGATCTTGCGAAAAGTAAGTACAGCGTTGATCTTTATAAGCAATACAGGAAACACCTGGGTGTATTCCGGTACAAATTGCTGGTAGAATCGCAAAAGCTGGTAGTGCCTGCAAAGGCCAGGGAATTACTCGGCTTTAATAATACTTACTGGCTTAAAATGGTCTTTCCATTTTATAAGTTAAGCAGGAAAATAAAACTCGACGGGTTTATCAAATCACTGATACTCCCATCGGAATATAAACAGCAGATAAATGCACTGGATAATATCCCATAACCAATGCCGATGAGTTTAGTTTAAACTGAGCTGTTCCTGCAGCATTTTTTCCGCCATTGGAAACAGCAGGTTGTTCTCCAGGTGAACGTGTTTATGGAGGTCTTCTTCAAATTCTTTTAACTCGGCCATGCTCACTTTAAACGTGGTGCATGCATCGGCAGGTGGCGTGTAGCTATTGGTAAGTTCACGGATGCGGTATAGTAATTCGCCTGCATGATCATGCTCTGTTTCCATTACCTGTACCGGGCCGGAGATATAACCTTCGGTAAGGTTTCTTTTTTGATGTATGGAAAATAAAGTTTCTACTTCTTTTATCCTTGGAAAGAGGATGACTTCTTCCTTGTGCATATGCATGGTCATTTCTTCTCCAACCTCCCGGAACAGGTAAAGTACTTCCACCATAAAAGGGAAACGGTCTCCGTGTTTGGCAGCCACTTTCTCCAGGTGGGAAAGAATGGCCGGGATCGATTGCTTTACATAAAAGTGATGATGAATGAGGATATAACTGATGAGTTGTTCGGCGGTCATGGATGCAAAGGGTAAGCTGCGGCCTTGTTCGGCATTCATCCTTTTTTCAAGCTCTTCTGCAATAGCTTCTACGGGTAATCCTTTTTCGGCACAGGCCTGGGCCAGGGTCCGTTTTCCTTTGCAACAGAAGTCGAGATGGTATTTTTCCAGTACGGGAACGGTTTGGTGATTGTTGCTAACGATGCCTGCTAATGTTTGTTTGGTGATTGTTGACATAAGATTGATTTTTGTCAAAATTGCGGACAATGCGGTCAGCAAACTGTGATTGAAATCACTTTCTGAAAAATTTTGACGAAGTGATGAATAATAAGCCTGCCCCGGAGAATAAAAGAAGGGCGGTGCCAAACAGCAGTTCATTGATAAAAGGGATGCCGGTATAACTCATGGCCGATACACCCTGTACCATCAGTAATATTTCGTTGATGATAACGCCCGTTGCAAAAAGAAAAACAGCGAAGGAAGTTCTTTTGTTTGCCTGTATGTATCCGCCTGCAAAAAAATAACTCAGCAAAAACAAGGTGATCACGCCAAGCAGTACCAGGTGAAGGTAGCCGATAACAATGGGCCGGAAGCCAAAAGCGAGATCACTCAGTGAAGGAACCGTAGAACCAAGCTGAAGCAACAGTTTAGCCGTTAAAGCAATGGCAGAAAATCCCATGATCCATTTGGCAGTCAGTGGTAGTGTATTCTTTAACACGGTCCATTTGTTTTTTAACTGTATCACTATCTTTATCCATCCCGCCACCTGTGCAATGGCGGCAAGCACCACCAGTATATAAACCCAGAGCGGAAGATCCATCCACAGGGCAGATAAGAAATAGGCCGGCACTGCCGCAGAGGCAAATAGCCAGAAGATCTGTTTCAGTAATTCCGGGCTTACTTCAATTTTGCGAAACACTTCGCTCAGCAGGCCCATGCAACCGAAAAAGAACCAGCCATTGTACTGGAAGTGCAGGTAAAAATATTCGGCAGCTAAATAGGCATTCTGAAATACGATCCTTTCAATCATCATGATGGCCAATGCGAATGCACCCAGCGATGACAATGCATTAAAGAATACTGCGGCCTTGATCCACAGGTGAGTAGGCGTTTTCTGTTCAAGCCTGTTCAGGTCACGCCACATTAAAACAGCAAAAGCATACGAAACAAAAATAGAAGCCGTAGAAAAGAGGATGGAATACAATCCATACCCCTCAATGGGAAATGCAATGAGCATGCCATAGGCAGTAAGGAGGTTTCCGTATAACAACCATTTATATTTCTTATACATGCGTTCGCCGCCCTGCCTGGCCAGGTAGGTTACCAGCAGCGTCATGATGGCCTGGCTTATCCAGCCGGCAAAGGCAAAATGAGAATGCCCATGCAGCAGATGCTTCTGGTCAACAAAGGGAAGAGGATACAGGATCTTATAGCGGAGTACTACGCCCAGGCTGGCTACTATCAGTAAATTAAACAGGGAAACCCGTACCCAACGGTGAACCGGCGATACCATAATTTCTATTTAGCGCAAAATAAGAACAGGTAACAATAAAACCGTATGACTTCAATCACAATCAGCAATACACTTTACCCTTATCAATACGGAGCAGACCATTTGAATGCATAGTACGCATGGTGCGTATAACCGTCTCCACCCGCAGGCCGGTCATGTCGGCGATCTGCTGGCGGGTCAGTTTCAGGCGGTTGCATTTTGTGCAGATATTCTTTTTGTGTTCCTTGAAATAACTGAGTAAAGTGGAAATACTGTTCTCCGGGTTATGTGTGGCCAGCTCTTTAAGAATAAGGAATTTAAAACGGAGACGCTGTGTAAGTAACCTGGTAAAGGCAAAATGTATCTCGGGATTTTCTTTAATTAGCTGCAGGAAAGATGCTTTGTGCAGCCTGATGATCACCGAATTTTCGTCTGCAATGGCCGATGCTGCAAACGGTTCGTCATCAAACAGCGGAAATTCACCAAAGCATTCACCCGGTTCTATGATGGTCTGAATGAATTCTTTTCCTTCATCATTGATATTGACCCACCTCACTTTCCCGCTTACCAGTTGATAATAAAAGGAAGATTGATTGCCTTCCTGGAAGATCACTTCCCCGGCACTGAGTTTTTTATAGGCCGCCCCCCAGGCCAGCAGCATATCAATATCAATCATCATGGTAAAGTAGTTTAGTTGTTTGCGGACAAATGTATACCTGGCTCAAGAGGGGCAGAATGACCTATGGCAGTATGCGCTATGATTAAGATCATACCAGCACAAAGAAACTGAGTTACTTAACGAAATCCTTTACTGGCGACGGGTTTTAGAGGAGAATATCCAATTCTTTTAAAATACTTACTCCACATATGACTTTACGCATAAAAAATCACTCTATATGAGGGTAATCTTGTGCAATAAATTTAAAACAAAAAATTTTCCTTTTATGAAAAAACTTGCATTCTTCCTCTTTTTGGGCGCAATCCTGGGCGCCTGCGGAGGTAATTCAGATTCAAATACTGCAAGCACAGAAACTACTGCAGCAACAGAAACAAAAACGACAGAGAACGGAAATCCTTCTTACGATCCGCAAAGAGGAGAAGGTAAATTCAAAGACGTGGAAGTAGGCGCCGCCCTTGACGCCCCCATGGCAGCAAACGGGGAAAAAGTATACGGGGTTAAGTGCAGCAGTTGCCACAAACTTACCAGCGAAAAACTGGTGGGCCCGGGATGGCTGGGTGTTACTGAAAGACATACCGCTCCCTGGATCATGAATTTTGTTACCAATACCGATGCCATGCTGGATAAGGACCCTAAAGCACAGGCACAACTGGAGATATGTTTGGTACGTATGCCCAATCAAAACCTGGCCGATGCAGATGCAAGGGCGCTCTATGAATTCATGCGCAAGAACGATGGCGTTAAATAAAACCCGCAATAAAACAACCTCAATATGAAAAAGTATAAATTAATAACAGCAGCTGTTCTGCTTTCCGGCTTGTTATTGGGCTTTACAGCCTGTAAACCAAAGAATGCCGGTTCAGCTGTAAGTTCAGATGCGGCAGCCAAAGCCTATGTGGCCCCCGGCAAGTACGACGAATTTTACAATTTTGTGTCGGGCGGTTTCAGCGGGCAAATGAGTGCATACGGCTTGCCATCGGGACGTTTGCTTCGTGTGATCCCCGTATTTTCTGTTGATCCCGAAAAAGGATACGGCTATAGCGAAGAAACAAAACCTATGCTCAATACATCGCATGGTTTTGTTCCCTGGGACGATCTGCATCACGTTCAGATGTCGAAAACAAACGGCGATTA
>DAOQRQ010000253.1:0-4831 GCA_035355815.1 Ferruginibacter sp.
TGCATCTCCCAAAAACCCTTTGTATATTACTACATCGTTAACCAAAACTGTTCAATCATGCTTCAAAATTTTGATTACCTGAATTGGATCGCCGTTGCAGTGGCTGCCCTGGCTTATTTTATGTTAGGCGCTTTATGGTATTCCAAGGCTTTATTTGCCAAACGCTGGATCGCCGACCTGAAAATTGATGTTAATAATCCTGATGCAAAGAAAGGGATGGGGATGATGTTCGGCGGTTCATTCGTTTTAATGTTTGTACAATGCCTGGCACTTGCCATTCTTGCCGAACGTTTGGGTATCCGTGGCGGTGAGGCTGGCGGATGGATGAGTGGAATAAAACTCGGAGCGCTTTGCGGCGCCTGTTTCAGTGCGGCTTCAGTTGGCGTGAATTACCTGTACGAGAAAAAACCCCTGAGCCTGTTCCTGATAAACGGGGGCTATGCCGTAGTTGGAAATATAATAGCGGGAATTATTATCTGCAGTTGGGAATAATATCGTTTCAAACGTTTAAGTCGTTTTATCGTTAGGTGCCAACGCGGCAACGGTTGAAACGACTTAAACGTCTGAACGTTACTCCACCTTCGATACCTTTACCACATTTGTAGGAAGATGCAGTTCCACCGGGGTGCTTCCGGTATTCACCACCACATCGCCGGGTTCTAAAAAGCCGCGTTGTTTTAAGATATTGATCTGGTCGAACAAAATATCGTCGAGGCTTTCTTCTTCGTCGTAAAAAAAGGCACGTACGCCCCAGCTTAAACTCAACTGGCCTATCAATGATTTCTCTTTGCTGAAAATATACAGCGGCGCTTTGGGCCGGTAACTGCTCAACATAAAAGCGGTATAGCCGCTCTGCGTCATTCCTATCAATGCACGGGCGTTGGTATCGTGTGCCAGTTTACAGGCGCTGTAACAAATGGCATCGCTTAAAAAAGAAGGGGAGTGAGGCTGCGGCGATAAGATATCATCCCGGTTATAATCATATACATTGTTCTCCACTTCCAGTATTATCTTACTCATGGTTTCCACCACCAGGGTAGGGTATTCGCCCATTGCCGTTTCACCGCTCAGCATAACGGCATCGGCTCCTTCCAGTACGGCATTGGCTACGTCGGTAACCTCGCTGCGGTTTGGTTTGGTGCGGTCCATCATGCTTTCCATCATCTGCGTGGCAACGATCACCGGCTTGGCCCGGTGCATACATTTCCGGATCAGTTCTTTCTGAATGATGGGTACCTGTTCCACCGGCAGTTCAACCCCCAGGTCGCCACGGGCCACCATGATGCCGTCGCTTTCCACAATAATATCCCGTATGTTTTTCAGCGCTTCGGGCATTTCTATCTTGGCGATCACTTTTATTTTGCTGTTATGCTTTTTAATGATCTTCTTCAGTTCGATGATGTCTTTTGGTTTGCGCACAAAAGAAAGCGCCACCCAATCCAGGTTGTTTTCAATAATAAAATCCAGGTCGGTAAAATCTTTTTCGGTCATCGAGGGCATGGTGAGTTCAGAGTCGGGCAGGTTAACGCCTTTTTTCTGAAGCAATAAGCCGCCCAGGGTAATGTTCACCAGTATTTCTTTATCGTTGAGTATCTTCTTCACCTTTACTTCCATCTTACCGTCGTCTAAGAAGATACGTTCATCCACTTTCACATCGTGGGTGAGGTGAGGATAGGATACATAAACCTTTTGCTGGTTGCCGGTCATTTTTTCGGTGGTAATGACAAGGTCGGCGCCATCCACCAGTTCTATCTGCCCGTTCTCCAGTTCGCCCACCCGTAATTTTGGACCCTGCAGGTCGGCCAGGATGGCAATATTATAGGGTTGAAATTTATTGATCTCCCGGATATGCTGGATTATCTCTTTCTTATTTTCATGTGAGCCGTGCGAAAAATTCAGCCGGAAAACATTGGCGCCTGCACGGGCCAGTTCCAGCAACTTTTCCGGTGCTTCGCAGGCCGGGCCAACCGTGGCAACGATCTTGGTTCTTTTCTGGGAGTGGGTAATGCCAGCCTCTTTGTCCATCTGCTGGTGCAGGTACTTGCTTAGGTGTTTGCTCATTTATTCAATTTGGTAATTTGTTAATTTGGTAATTTGATGATTTGATGATTTGAAAATTGCGGAGTTAAATCATTTGTAGTGATCTGCCATCATCAAATCATCAAATTATCAAATCTTCAAATCTCCAAATCTTCAAATTATGTGGCCAGTATCTTCACGATCTTCATCCACTCTTCACTGATGCGTTGTTTTTTCTTCACCGCTTCATCCAATGGCAGGTAACTCATTTTATTGTTTACAATACCAATGAACACATTATGTCTTCCGTCCACCAATGATTCCACGGCATGATAACCCATGCGGCTGGCGATGAGCCTGTCCATACAACTGGGCGATCCGCCTCTTTGTATATGACCCAGGATACAAACCCTTACTTCCAGCAGGGGCAGTCTTTCCTTGATCACCCGGGCCACTTCATTGCCTCCGCCAAAATCATCTCCTTCGGCAACCACGATGAGGTTAACGAGTTTATGACGCCTTTCTTTTTCGGCTAACTGTTTAATAATGGTATCGATCTCTGTTTTGCGTTCGGGTATCAATATATTTTCGGCGCCGGTGGCAATACCGCTGTGCAGGGCGATATAACCGGCATCCCGGCCCATCACTTCAATCACAAACAGCCGGTCGTGGGCATCGGCGGTATCCCTTATCTTATCTATTGCTTCTACTGCGGTGTTAACGGCCGTATCAAAACCAATGGTAAAATCGGTGCCGGCAATATCCTTATCGATGGTGCCGGGTAAACCGATACAGGGTATATCAAACTCATGACTGAAGGTTTGTGCACCCCTGAAACTTCCATCGCCCCCGATGATCACCAGGCCATTGATCCCTCTTTTCTTTAAATTCGCATAAGCCTTCTTTCTGCCCTCATACTCAAAGAATTCCTTACAACGGGAGGTCTTTAAAATGGTGCCTCCCCGCTGAATGATATTGGCTACGCTCCGGCTTTCCATATGAACGATATCGTCTTCCACCATTCCGCTGTAACCACGCATAACGCCGTAAACTTCCAAACCGTGATAAATACCGGTACGCACCACGGCCCGTATGCAGGCATTCATGCCCGGACTGTCGCCGCCTGAAGTGAGTATCCCGATCTTGCTGACTTTCTTATTCATGCTTCAAAAATAAGCTAAAGACTTGATTTTACGTGTCGCAAATACACATTAGTGATTTGATAACCTTCCGGTGCCAGCACCACATAGGCTAATAGCGAACATTGCATTCACATAGTTATGCGTTCTGTCTTCTTTGTGTTTAAATTTTATCCATGGTAAGATGGGGACGCCGGACCAGTTACATCCGCTCCGGAACTTTAATGCCCAGTAAGCTCATCCCGCTTTTAATGATGTTGGCGGTGATGGATGCCAGTTGCAGGCGAAGCTGTTTCTTCCCGGCTGTTTCTGCATTGGCGATGGAGTGTTCGGTATAGAACGAGTTGAAGGTCTTAGCCAGGTGAAAAACATAATTGGCGATCACCGAAGGATTGTGTTCGTTACATGCCTGGTCGATCATGGAAGGGTATTGCTCGGCGGCGATGATGAGGTCTTTTTCTGAAGGAAGCAGGTTCATGGTTGATGGTTCATCGTTCATGGCTGCTTTGCTATGATCTATGAACAATGATCCATGAACATCTTCCACTTTTCTTAAAATACTTTTTATCCTTGCGTATGTGTATTGCACAAAGGGCCCGGTAAAGCCGTGGAAGTCGATGCTCTCTTCGGGATTAAAGACCATGGTCTTTTTCGGATCTACACGCAGCAGGTAAAATTTCATGGCGCCCAGGCCAATGGTATCGTACAGTTCTTTCAGTTCGGCTTCGGTAAAGTCTTTCACCTTGCCCAGTTCTTCGGTATGCTGTTTGGAGGTGGCAACCATTTCATCCACCAGGTCGTCGGCATCCACCACGGTTCCTTCCCGGCTTTTCATTTTGCCGGTGGTAAGTTCCACCATGCCGTAACTCAGGTGATAAATATTATCTGCATTGGGCATGCCCAGTTTCTGGCAGATGAGCTGCAGCACTTTCATGTGGTAGTTCTGTTCGTTGCCGATCACATAAATGCTCTGGTCAATTTTATACTGTTCGTATTTCTGTAAGGCCAGGCCAATATCCTGTGTGATATAAACCGACGTGCCGTCCTTCCGCTGAACGATCTTTTCATCCAGCCCGTCGGCCGTAAGGTCTATCCAGATGCTGCTGTCTTCTTTCTGGTAAAAAACTTTTTTATCCATGCCCTGCTGTACAATGTCTTTCCCCAACAGGTAGGTATTGCTTTCGTAATAGGTTTTATCAAAGTCGCTGCCGATTCGTTTGTAAGTAACGTCAAAGCCATCGTACACCCAGCCATTCATTCTTTTCCAGAGGTCCATCACCTCAGGTTTGCCAGCTTCCCAATCAAGCAACATCTGCTGCGTGGCTTTCATAATGGGCGCTTCTTTCTCTGCCGTGGCCTTATCAACGCCCTCGTTTATCAACTTATCAACTTCCAGCTTGTATGCATCGTTGAACTTCACATAATATTCACCCACAAAATGATCGCCCTTAATACCCGTACTTTCCGGCGTGGCGCCGTTGGCGAATTTCTGCCAGGCGATCATGCTCTTGCATATATGTATGCCCCGGTCGTTCACGATGCAGCTTTTTATCACATCGTAACCACTGGCTTTTAAGATCTCGGCTACACTCCATCCTAAAAAATTATTCCGCAGGTGACCCAGGTGCAGCGGCTTATTGGTATTGGGCGATGAATACTCCACCATCACCTTC
>DAOQRQ010000254.1:0-4823 GCA_035355815.1 Ferruginibacter sp.
CTTCCCGTTTCTACATAAAGAAAATAGTAAGCGCTGTGTTAAAACAGAAGAACGATAAGCACCTGTTGCTGAATGTGAATATACCGGCCGTAGGACAGGAACTGATCAAAGGAATAAAGGTTTGCAAACAGGCTTATGCAAAATATGAGGAAGACTTTACCGAACGCAAAGACCCCCACGGTAAAAAATATTACTGGCTTACCGGTGAGTTTGTGAATTTTGATAAAAGCAAAGACACCGATGTATGGGCGCTTAAGAATAATTATATCAGCGTGGTGCCGGTACAGTTCGACCTCACGAACTACGAACTGAAAAAACAATTAGAGAAAAAGAACCTGTTTAAATAATGCTGAAGAAAGACAATTTCATTTTTGGATTCATAATGGGGCTCATTGCTCCCTTTGTTGGCTTTGCTGTTTTTAAATATACCAAACTGGGACCGCTTAGTTATTGGGAAGCCCTGCAGTACCTTTTTGTACAACCGGGTCATCGGTTGCTCACCGTAGCCATCAGTCTTTCCTTAATGGCCAATGCCGTGCTGTTCACCATTTATATCAATGCCCGGATCGACAATACGGCCAAAGGCATTTTTGTTGCAACACTTATTTACGCCCTCACCGCACTGAGCATTAAAACATTCGGGTAACCATCACGCACAACAGGTCATGAAATATTACATCATATCCGGCGAAGCAAGTGGCGACCTGCACGGCAGTAACCTTATCAAAGAATTAAAAAAGAAAGATTCTTCTGCAGATATACGTTGCTGGGGCGGCGACAAAATGCAGGCAGCCGGCGCCACCCTGGTAAAACATTACAAAGAACTTGCCTTCATGGGTTTTATTGAAGTGCTGAATAACCTGGGCACTATTTTACGGAACATCAAATTCTGTAAAGAAGACATTAGCAGCTACCGGCCCGATGTGCTTATCCTTATTGACTATCCCGGTTTTAACTTACGCATCGCCAAATGGGCAAAGCAACAGGGATATAAAATCATTTATTACATCTCGCCGCAGGTATGGGCCTGGAAGGAGAACCGGGTAAAACTGATCAAAGAATGCGTGGATAAAATGCTCGTCATCCTTCCGTTTGAAAAAGAATTCTATAAAAAATGGGATTATGAAGTGGAGTATGTGGGCCATCCGCTGGTGGAAGTGGTGGAGGAATACAAAATGCAGGATACAGGATACAGGATACAGGATGCAGGATCCGGCAACATCATTGCCTTACTTCCCGGCAGCCGCAAGCAGGAGATACTGAAGAAACTTCCCATCATGCTGGAAGTAACCAAACACTTTCCCGCTTACCGGTTTGTGGTGGCCAAAGCGCCGGGACTGGAAGAAAGTTTTTATACCGGGCTTTTAGCGCCCTACAGCAATGTATCATCGGTTGCAGATAAAACCTATTCGTTACTCATGCAGTCGAAAGCCGCACTGGTAACCAGCGGAACGGCCACGCTGGAGACCGCCTTATTTGGCGTGCCGGAAGTGATCTGCTATAAAGGCAACGCACTTTCTTACCAGATCGCCAAGCGTTTGATCAAAATAAAATTCATCGGGCTGGTGAACCTCATCATGGATAAAGAAGTGATGAAGGAACTGATACAGGATGCCCTCACGGTTGAGAACCTGCAACACGAACTGGGTCTGCTGCTGGATGATCCCAAAAAACAACAGCAGGTAAAAGAAGACTATACCGCTTTAGTGAACCTGCTGAAAAAAGGCGGCAATGCATCCGCCAATGCGGCCGCCAGCATTTATTCCTTTCTTACCCGGTTAGCGCAGTAACTTAATGGCCAGAATGATCATGGCCAGCAGGAACAGCAGGATGGACAGGCGGTTGATGCCGTGCATGTACTTCACCCATTTTGTATTGGGGGCGTTGGGGTCTTTTTTCTTCAGGTATAAATATTCTGCTATCTGGTTCAGTATTCCCATATGTTTATCTTAGCTGCTAAAATTAATGCTTAAATTCATATTCTAAAAAGCCTGTTAAAGGTTTGGGACGGTAAGATCTAAAAACCCTGCTCTTTCGTAGCTTCATTAAACAGATCAGCATGAACAGGATATTCATTTTTGCTTTTTTTATTCTTTTAACAGTGCCGGCTATGTCGCAAACCAAAAAATACGCCGTAACAAAAACGGATGCCGAATGGCGCAAGCAGCTTACCGCCGAACAATACCAGGTAACCCGAAAAAAAGGAACCGAAAGGGCTTTCACGGGTGTTTATTGGGATAATCACCAAACCGGGATCTACAAATGCATCTGCTGCAGCCAGGAGTTGTTCAGTTCTTCCGCAAAATTTGAAAGCGGAACGGGCTGGCCCAGTTTCTGGCAACCGCTTAAAAAAGCCAATGTGGAAGAGGTCGAAGACAACAGCTATGGCATGGTTCGTACCGAAGTGAACTGCAGCCGCTGCGGCGCCCACTTAGGCCATGTATTCGACGACGGGCCCAAGCCTACCGGGCTGCGGTACTGCATGAATTCCGCCTCGCTGCTTTTCGAAAAAAAATGATCAACCGTGAATGACGAAACCAACTCCTGCGATTCAAAACTTCTGCTGCTGCGTGGCTTCGATATCTTTGAGCATATCAGCGATACCGAGTATGAAGAACTGGGACTGGTTCATAATTTTTTAGAAGCAAAAGACGGTGAGTTCATTTACTTCCCTTTTCAGCATAACAACAAACTATATTTTGCCAAGGAAGGTTTTATAAAGCTCGGTTATATTGATGAGCAGGGGAACGAGATCATTAAAGAGGTCATTCAGAAAGGAGAGGTTTTTGGCCAGCTTACACTGGAAAAAAATAACAACCAGGACGAATTTGCCCGTGCCTATAAAAGTTCGGTAAGCCTTTGTGCTTTTACCATTGAGGATTTTTTACGCCTGCTGCAGAAGAAACCCCAGATGGCCATCGCCTTCAGTTTTCAATTAGGCAATAAACTACGCAAGGTGGAAAACAGGCTTCTGAACATTTTGAACAAAGACGTTAAGAACCGCCTGGTGCAGCTGCTGCTTCAGCTGGCAGCCGACAACAATGCCATCAACAATAACGAAGCCGTTATAGACAAGTTTCTCACCCACGAAGACATTGCCAGGCTCATCGGCTCTTCGCGGCAAACCGTAACCACCACCCTTAACCAGCTTGAAAAACAAAACCTGCTGCTGGTATCAAAAGAATTTATCCGGATCACGGACATAAAAGCGCTCAAAAAAGCAGCCGAACCGGAAAGCTGAATATTCCCGGGTAAACAGCCCCGGTATGCCGCTTTTAAAAAACGACCCTTGATCTGTTGCGGTTGTTTTTAAATCTGTGGTTTTTTCAAGAAAATATCAGCCGTATTTTTACGCAGCATCACGTACTTCCACCGCAAAAAAGATGGAAGCAAAGCAAATCATAGAATCAGCAAAATTGTTTACTACAGTGGGTTTCAGGCTATCTTCTCCGGGTTTTCCCTATTCTTTCCACCGAATTCCTTTACACGGAAAATAAGCACCGTCCTCAATAATATGATGATATATAATTCCGTTTATATAGTATCCCGATAAAGTTCGCTCCAGCAACTTTAACCACATCCTATGAACAAACCAATATCCGATGAGAAGACTTGTACCTATTCTTCTTTTACTGTTGACCACTGTAGTTTCTGCCCAAAAACCGGCTGATCCTATTGTTTCTGTAAAAGCTGTCGGTTCCAAATTCCAGTTTGTGAACACGAAAACCCACCTGCCGGCAAACCAGCAGTTGTGGGATGAAACAGACCCGTTTGCCAATGGCTTTGCCCGGGTATTCCTTCATAACAAATTCAGTTTTGTAAACGCAGCCGGAAAAGCCATTGCTCCCGCTGAGTTTGAAGACGCAAGAAACTTTGCATCGCATCTTGCTGCTGTTAAGAAGAACAGCAAGTGGGGATTTATCAATGAATCGGGCAAAACCGTCATCCCGTTCAATTACGAAATAGCATTTGATTTTGACGGCGCCGTTACGGCTGTTTACAATAACCGCAAATGGTGGCTGCTAAATAACACTGGCGGGATCGTTAAACCACTCGACATTTCTGTTTGCTTTGGATTTAAGAACGGCATTGCCCGGATTACCAAAGACAATAACGAAGGCTTCTTATATCCCGATGGCCGAATCGTTCTTAACCAGGCTAAACCCGTTGCCAACAGCCCGATCCCCTATCACCCCAATACAAATACAAGTAACCTCGCCGTACCATGCCCGGATAATATCGGGTTTGAATACGGGGATTTCACCAACTGGCAGTGTTATTTAGGCCAGGTAGACTCTGTGGGCAGTACCAATGTGATCACTGTTAATCCATCGGCTCCAACACCCAACAGGCATACCATGATATCAAGGGTACTTCCTTCTGCACTTGATCCATTCGGGTTATTTCCAACCAACCCGCCGGATGGAAGCAACTTTGCCGTAAAACTTGGTAACACCAATGTGGGTGCCGAAGCAGAAAGGATAAGTTATACCATACACGTACCGGCTAATGATTCCAATTTTGCTATCATGTACGACTATGCTGTTGTGTTACAGGATCCGGGCCATACCATGTGGACACAGCCGCGGTTCAATGCAAAACTGTTAGACTCTGCAACCAATACGTACATAGAATGTGCGTCTTTTGAATACATCTCAACTTCAGGACTGCCAGGATTTGCTGTTTCACCGGTTAACCCTTCGGTTATTTATAAACCATGGTCTTCAGTTTTTTACAGCCTGCGTGGTTATGCCGGCAAGACCTTATACCTTGAATTCACCACTGCCGATTGTGTAAGAAGAGCACACTGGGGTTATGCATAT
>DAOQRQ010000255.1:0-4820 GCA_035355815.1 Ferruginibacter sp.
CGGACTTCTTTCACCCATACCTGCATAGCCTCCGATGAACGTGTTATACGACTCTTTCTGATTATACCCTGCATTGATGCCAACGCCGGTATTGAAGAACCCGTTTTTGTTGTTGCGGAATGCAGAAGTGCCTATACCGGTATTCTGATAGCCGATGCTGTCCTGCTCAAGTGCATTAGATCCAACAGCGGTGTTATATGTAAACCCTACCCGCTTGTGCAGTAACAATGAATTATAGCCTACTGCGGTATTGAAATCGCTGGCCAGGTTTTCCTGCAAAGCATTTTGTCCGATGGCCACATTCTGGCTTCCGCTGGTATCTTTCAATAAAGCGTCCCTGCCAAGCGCCGTGTTATTGGCACCCGACCTTATATCTGACAACACATTTAAGCCAACTCCGGTATTGGACCCCCCCGTACTAAAACCAGCCGCACCTTCTCCGGCATAACTGCCAATGTATGTATTGTTGCTGCTGGTAACATTAAAACCGCTGTTTATCCCCACGCCAACGTTCCTGATTCCATTGGCGTTGTTGCGGAGGGCCGACGTACCCATGGCCGTATTCTCACTCCCGGTGCTGTCATTTTCAAGTGCAAAATATCCATTGGCTGTATTCCAGATTGCCGATGTCAGCTGGTTTAAACTATAGGCGCCGGTGGCGGTATTGCCTGTTGATGCCGCAGGAGTTCTGGAAGCATTAACGAGCGATTTGTAGCCAATCGCTACGTTATCAAAGACCTGGAAGGTATTTCCCATGGCACTATCGCCTACGGCAACATTCCTGCCTGCATTTCTTGCCCGGCTTAACGCTTCTGCACCAACAGCCACATTGGAAGGGCCATACGTAAGCCCCATGGCGCTGTCGCCGATGGCGGTATTTCTTCCCACCGTATTTCCAAATAATGTCACTCCATCGAAATTATAGTAGGCCCTGTAACCAATGGCGGTTATCTTATTGCCTGCAAAGTTGCTGAACCCCGCTTCTGTACCCACGGAAGTGTGTTCTTTTGAAAAATAAGTCGGACCCTGGAATCCTGAGTAGTAGCCAGACCGGTAACCTACACCGACCATGTCATCGGTTTTGCTGTAAAAGAGCGCTTCCTTTCCGATGGCTGTGTTCCGGGATGCGGTATCACTCGCATACCCGGCAAACGTACCTACGGCAACATTATCGGTACCGGTTGAATCATTGCGCAGGGCTGCGGAGCCGATGGCTGTGTTTTGATTAGCACGGATAAGGCGTCCTGCATCATTACCCACTGCGGTATTGTCGTTACCCAATGTACTTTGATACATGGCGGCATTACCCAGGGCCACGTTATTGATACCTGTTTTATTTACCGAGAGGGAATAACTGCCCACGGCCGTATTTGCTGTACCGGTGGTGGTGCTGTCCATGCTCAAATAGCCAATGGCAGTATTGGGATAACCACTGGCGAAATTGGTCAATGCCCTCGATCCCACAGCTACGTTCTGAGAACTGCTTATAGAACTGGATAATGCTTTATAACCCATGGCCACATTATCGTTCCCACTTGCAAACAGGAAAAGTGTACTGTCGCCAAATGCCGAATTACGACTGCCGTTAATTGCAAAACCGCCTCCATTCATTGATTGAAAACCTACGGCCGTATTTTTAGAACCCCTGTCTATACGATAACCGGCACCATAACCCAAACCGGTATTTTCGGCGCCCTCTAAATTATTAACCGCATTCTGGCTGTTAAAAGCCAAACTATAAGCTCCAACTGCTGTAGTATAATCCATCTTATTATAGTAGCCGGTATAGGTTCCTAAACTGGTAGTAAAATCAGCCGTATCAGCAGCCAGTCCGCTTTGATATCCCATCCAGTTGTTGAAATTTCCACTGCGGGGGCCAAAGCCGGCATAGCGGCCGATGGCTGTATTCTGGTTTCCACTCGTATCATTTTCGAGAGCACCAACACCAATGCCTGTATTTTCAACGCCTTTCCTGTTCAGGAACATACTGCGCCAGCCCACCGCTGTATTCAACCAGCCGGATGTATCATACCGTAATGCTTCAAATCCAATTGCGGTATTGTAAGGATTGGTAACATGGTTTGATAAGGCATAACCACCAATTGCGGTATTACCGTCTGTTAGTTTATTTTCATACAAAGCAACTTCTCCCACGGCTGTATTGTACCAGGCCGTTGTATTCTTGAATAATGTGCCGGCACCCAATGCAGTATTCTGTGCGCCCGTTTTATTTGCCTTCATGGCTTCATTGCCAACAGCGGTATTATCCCAACCGGTGGTATTGCTTAACAGGGTATTGTAACCAAAAGCATTATTGTAGAAACCGGTGGTGGTGCTGTCCATTGACCGGTAACCAAAGGCGCTGTTTGTTTTACCATTTAAGCCACCAGAGTATGTTAAGTTGCGCATGGTTCCGTATCCAAAACTGGTGTTTAAATTAATGCTGTCGATGCTGCCCGATTTTTGATTTTTTACCCGGAAGATTAGTGCACTGTCGTTTAACGTACCTAAAAAATGAGCGGCTGTTATATTGCTGTTGCCGGTTATTTTCCAGGCGGTGGTATCCGCCGCAAAACCGCTTGCATTGATAAAGACCCAGCGGGTATTGGGCAGGTCGTAATAATGAAAGCCGATGCTATCCGGCCCGGTTTGATAGACCAGCAACCCATTGGCAGGAGCAGCAATGGTATTCTTCTGGGTTTTATCCATCCGGGGTATCAGCATTCCTTTAAGGGTGCTCTCCACATCCAGGATGGAACTGGCATGGGCCGGATTACCTGTTGTGTTTACACTTAATGATTGGGAAGCGGCAGTAAAATGCACGGCCGATGCGATGCATGCAGCAAACGCTAAACGGAAAAATTTAGTCATGGTAAAGAAAGTTAGTTATATAGTTAGGTCAAACGGCTTCCAGAAGAAATTGGAGTTTTTCTTGCTTTATCAGGGAAGGTGGTTAGGGAAATATTCTTGTAATGTTACAGAATTTTTTCTACAGATGGTAAAGGCTTTTCGATTAGTTATCAACGTTTACACAAATCATCCGCTTGCTTGTTTTTTATTCCCGGTTCCGGGTATAAGACCCTGTTGTGATGAACGAATAAAAAAGAAGGTATAAAAAAAACTTCCCGCTGCGGGAAGTTTTTTTTTATGATTTTTATTTGCGATGACCTATGATACTTATTGCTGTTGCAGTTCCTTAACAGGAACTGTTTTCTTTTCTTCTTTCTTTGCCGGCGTTGCAGTTGCCGGTTGAGTGGCCTGCATAGCAGGAACCTTTGGAGCCAGGGGCGATGCATTGCGTCTGTCATCCGATGACGTCCGGGTATCTTTCGGTTGCTTAAATTCACCACCGGGTACAATTGGTTTTGTTGCCGGTTGTTCGTTGGCTGTCTGCAATTTTGGTGCAGCCGGCGCCGTACTTATTTCCTGTTCTTTTTTAATGGTGGCTTTCATTGGTTTGCCATCGGGTGCTGCACTTTGTGCGGCAACATTGCCGGCAATGATCAACAGGCAACCGGTTGCGAGTATAAAGAAAATTGATCGTTTCATTTTTTATGCTTTCTCTTTTAAAAAATTATTGTTTTATAAAGGGGTGGGTTTCTTTGTCGCCGTTGTTGTGAAGCACCTGGATGAAATAGCTTCCCCCGGTAAGCGGTGATACATTCATCACCACCAGGCTTGCACCCGGTTTAATGGATGAGAAGAGTTTACCATCGGCGCCATATACCTGCAGCGTTACTTTATTAACATACGATGATGGCAGTAAGATGTTCAGCACAGTAGTGGCCGGGTTAGGGAAGATGCGTAATTCTTCGGCGCCTTTGCTGAACTTAACCTGGCGGATGGGCGAATAGAAATACGTGCCGCTCTTATCAATGATCTTCAGGCGGTAATAATTCCAGCCCTGCACCGGAGCAGGATCGTAATCAACATATGCCGATTGCGGCAATTGTCTGGAGCTTACTGCCGACATAAAACTGAAATTGCTTCCATTCAATGATTTCTCCACTTCATAGGTACGGGTATCCTGTTCGTTGGCTGCTTCCCAATTCAGGCGTACCCTGTTTCCATCGGCAATGGCGGTGAAGTAAAGCAGTTTAACCGGAAGGCCATTGTATTTGCTGTTGGTGCCAAGGGTAAATCTTCTTTCATCGTAACTGAAACCATTGAAAGCGTTTGATCTTACGTATCCAAAAAGACTATCTGTACCATTTACTCTGCCTGTGACCCATCCGCCCGGCAAACCCCACATAAATGGCGGCTGGTTAATATATTGTGTAACAATCAAACTATCCCTGATGGCTGCGTTACCGCTTACCTGGCTGTGCCCCCTCCACGATAAACTTACCATCGCACTTGCATCACTTGCTGCAACGCCGGTCATCTCCCAATATTCCTTACGGCTGATATGGTCAATAGGCGGATTGAGTACGTTGGTGTAATTAAAGGGTGTATCGGGAAAATATTCAACCGTCCAGGTAGCGAGGTTTGTATTTCCTTTTTCTAACCGTACCGGGGCGTATAAGGTATCTCTTTTGCCAACGGGAAATAGATAGAAAGTGGCGAGACTGCCAACCACATTTCCGGAACGGCTTAGCCTTCCGTTTACCCGGCTTACGCTGTAGTTGCTGGTGGATGCAATGGCATTGATGGCCGGGTTGGATACCCAAAGACTGTCGTTGCCATAACCCGAACGGGTAAAAACAAAGCCGGTATCCAGGTTTAAAATATTTCTTACCTGGCAGGAAGAAAGCAGGGTATCGCCGGCAGTATTGCGGATGGTGAGGTCGTAAAATTTAGTGAGACCATAAAAACTCTGC
>DAOQRQ010000256.1:0-4807 GCA_035355815.1 Ferruginibacter sp.
AAAAGTGGAGATTGATGAATTCCAGGATAAGGAAGCAGCTTATAAAGTCATTGAAGATGCCATTGCCTTATATAAAACAAAATTTTCCACGTGATCATAAAAAAGAAAGAAATGGACATACAAATCATTCTCATCATCATACTGGTGGGTGTGGCGGCCGGCATGCTGGGCGGCCTGGTGGGTGTTGGCGGCGGTATCATCATCGTTCCCGCCCTGGTTTATTTTATCGGCATGAGCCAGAAATCGGCGCAGGGCACTTCACTCGGACTTATCATGTTGCCCGTAGGCATACTGGGTGTATTGCAATATTACAAACAGGGCCATGTTGATTTCCGGGTGGTGGGTATACTGGCCATTGGCTTTTTAGTTGGCAGTTATTTTGGAAGTAAGATCGCACTCAGCCTCCCGCAGGAAACAGTTAAAAAGATATTTGCCGTTCTGATGGTGATCATTGCTGTTAAAATGCTGTTCTTTGATAAGACAAAGAAGGAAACAATAAAAACCGGTTCGGAACAAAGTATGAACAGCACCCCCCCGGGAAATGAGACCGTATATAAAACAGGTGAGGGAAAAGGTGGCTAACGATATCAACGGCCCTGATCAGAAATACCTTCTTATGATACGAAGCTTTTGGGTACGCTGCCCGGTTTCGGCATGAACGATCCCTTCATTATCTATTTTATCTACCCGCACTTTACCGGCCGAATGAATGATCTCGTTTGCATTGAGCAGCATACCCACATGAATGATCCTTCCTTCCTCGTCGTCGAAAAAAGCAAGATCGCCGCAATGCGCCTGCTGCAAAAAAGCAACCAGTTCTCCCTGCGTGGCCTGCTGCTGCGAATCCCTGAATAAATGGATGTTGAGCATTTTATAAACAGACTGCGTAAAGCCGCTGCAGTCAACCCCAAAAACAGATTTACCTCCCCAGAGATAAGGGCTGTTCAGGAATTTAAACGCAAGCTGCTTGATGGTTTTTGCATCCCGTTTGGCCGTTACCGGGTTCCATACTTTTCCGGAATAATGAACGGTATTCCTGCGCCAGAAAACATTGCCGTTCTTCATCGCTGTTAGCGAACTGCCAAAGGGAACCCACATCTGGTGGCCGTTATAATCAACCTGGTTCACCCATTCGGCGGTAAAATCATTTTCCTCCACGTAATATTGAGTGTCGTCTATTTCCTGGAAATGCGATTGCTGGCACCAGCCGGTATAGGCATCTAGTTTGTTCACGATCTTTACCCAGCCGTTCTTTTCAACAATGGTAATGATGCAGCATTCGCCGAATATCAACTGGCTTACCATTTCAGACCGGTGGTCGGGTTCAAGCCTTACCGGCGCTACGGGTACACAACAGGCAGCATAGCTCATGTTCGCATTATTAGGTGATCTAAATTATGGAATTTAAAGTATGTTTACATCTAACTGAAACAAATTTGTTGAACCCTTTTGAACAGCAGCCGATACAATACCATTAGCGATGCCGACCTGCTGAAGCGCTTTTACGCCGACGGCAATAATGAATGGCTGGGCATATTGATGCAGCGCTATACCATGCTGCTGCTGGGGGTAAGCATGAAGTACCTGAAGAATGAAGAGGAAGCCAAAGACGCCGTGCAGCAGGTCTTCCTGAAAGCCATCAACGAACTGCACAAATACAAAGTGGAGTATTTCAAGAGCTGGATATACATGATCGCCAAGAACCATTGCCTGATGCAACTGCGTGACAAGGGAAGGTTCAGTGCCGAAATAAACGAACGTACCATGGCGGTAGCCGACGGGCCGGAAGAAAAGCATATCCACCTTGAAAAAGACAAGGCCCTTACCAGCATGGCCGCTGCTTTACTGCAGCTGAATAAAGAGCAGCAACTATGCGTAACTTTGTTTTACCTGGAGAAAAAAAGCTACCAGGAGATCGCAGGCATCAGCGGATTCAGCATGATGCAGGTTAAAAGCCATATACAAAACGGGAAACGAAACCTGAAACTGATCATGGAACGGGGACAGGAATGAAAAATTAAAAATGAAGAATTGAAAATTATGCATTCATCAATAGTAAACAGTAAATATCCAGGTGAGCGATGAATTAAAAGACATATTATCCAACCTCAACAGGGATATTGAGCAGGAAAAACTGCTTGATTACCTGAATAAGAAGTTGTCGGCTTCCGAAGCGCATGAGCTGGAGAAGCAGATGGCCGATGATGAATTTGTGAACGACGCCGTGGAAGGACTGGAAGAATTCAAAAACAAAAAAGATCTTTCGCTGTATGTGCAGCAACTGAACAACGATCTTAAGAAACAACTTGATAAGAAGAAGCAGCGAAAAGAAAAGCGCAAACTCAAAGAGCAGCCCTGGCTCTATTTCAGCATTGTATTACTGCTGGTGCTGATCGTGGTCTGTTTTGTGCTGGTGAGAAAATACCTGGGATGATCTTTAACCGCAAAGAGCGCTGAGTTTTTCGCAAAGAACGCCAAGGGGTTTCCCTGGGTCTTTGCGGTTAAAAAATCACTCTATCACAAACCGCAGCACTTTACTCCTCTCTGCTGCCGTTATTATACAAAGCTGATAGATCCCGGCAGAAAGATTATTTACCCGAACAGGCACCTGGTTAAACCCGGCAACAAGTTGTATCGCCTGCTTTTGCATCAGTCTTCCCTGCATATCGGTGATCAGCATTTCTCCATTCAATTTTTGCGCAGCACTTATATGCAGTTTGCAGTACCCTTCCCTAACCGGGTTGGGCGAAACGTTTATCAACTCAAATCCTTTTGCAGCATTCAGTATAACAACCAGGTTGCTGTATGTTATGCTCCCGGTTCTCTCCTTCATCTTTACCCGGTAAAAATTCAGGCCCGGTAAAACCTGCCTATCCATAAAGCTAAAATTACCTGCAGGTATTTCAGCCAGGTCGGTATATGAATTTCCATCAGCAGAACGCTGAACAGTAAAACCATCAATGGCCGGGGCGTTGGTGGTTGTCCAGCGAAGCACCGCCCGGTCGTTTTGTTTTTGTACGGCCAGTTGTATACTGCTATGTACAGAAAGGATCGCCCCCAGGTTCCCGATCACCATGGGTGCATCGGTATTGGCGGCAAATGAACTTACTGTGGTGGTTACCTGGTAAGATCCGAACTGTGTAATCCCGGTGTTGATCACATTCCATACACCGGTATAAAATCCCTGTTCAACCATACTGGTATAATTAAAAAATAAATTGCCATGCCCCGCCGAATAAAAGAAGTTCACGTTCACCGCCCCGGCAGGAACACCCGATGGATTGACGACCCAGGTACGGTTCACCGCACTTAGAGGAACGGCAATGGGAGGATTGATCCCCGTCTCTACCCGGGCGCCATAGTTAAGTCCGCTGCCGTTAAAGATAGCCAGTGGGTTGATCGTGGTTGTATTGCTACCGATCGGAAATATTCTTGGCGCTGCCGTAATATTATTAAGCACCAGTTTGCCCGACCCGTTGGTGACGATATGCGAAGTGGCAGATCCGCCGCTGATATCTCCCGTCATGGTTAAGTTAAACGCACCCAGTATCACCAATGCATTTGAAAGCAATGCGATATTACCCGTAACCGACTTGTCAGCAAGCATGGTAACCGTTGTATTCGTTCCGATATCCATTCCTGCAGTCGAAAGCGTTAAGGAGCCGCTGCCACCCAAACTGGCGGCGATGCCGTTGATGATGAATTTGCCGGAAGTACCATCATGACCGATATTACCAGTGCCGGTAATGCCGTTGCGAAACGTTTTGGTTCCGGAGTTTGAAAAGGTAATGGAACCATTGGCCTCATACAAACCATTGATGACGGTATTTGAACCGCCGCCTATTAAACCCAGGTTACCCGTGGTACGGAAAATAGGAATGGTAACGGCATCCACATTGGGAAAGAAGGTAACTCCTGAAGAAGCGAAAGCAAGAACAGGTGTGTATTCAAGTACCGATGCATTTTGATAAATATAGTTTGCCGCATGAACACCCGTACCTGCATTGGTTAAACCGGTTGCTGAAAGCCGCAGCATTCCACCCGTATTGATATTTGCCGTTGCGGTTCCTGAAAACTGCGGACCATTGCTGTTAGAAGCAAGCGTGAATATTCCGCCGTTTTGTACAACGATATCATCCCCTGTTCCATCATTTACGGTTAAGGTATTGGCTGAATGAAAAAGGGTGCCGCCACTTTCAACGATCACCTGGTCCATATCCTGGTTGCTGCTTACGGTTACCGTATGACCGCTGCGGATATAAATCGTATTGGCTGCATTGGTGGGGATAAGGGTTGCGGCGCTCCAGGTACTGTTATCGGGAGAAGACTGCCAGGTAGCCAAAGCACCCCAATCGCCGGTAGCGGCAGAACGGAAATAGTCGGTAGGGCTTGAGAAGATCGTTTTGCTTATATCAGCACCCGGAGCGGTAGCGGTATGTTCAGCTACTGATCCTGCAAAAATGAATACAGCCAATAAAGTAAACAGCGTTTTCATAACTCGTTAATTGGTTAAGGCTGTTCAGGGTATATTAAAGCTACAACAAGTATTCACCGGATGCAAGTTGTTTACACAGAATTAACGGAGAAAAAAAACATGGTGGCTGTAATTCCTCCTTTGTGTTCTTTGCGAAAACCTTTGCAGCGTTTGCGGTTATCCTTCGCTCAGGATAAAACAGAAAACGCAAAGAACACAGGGAGTTCATTCAATAAAAAAGTCCCCTGTAAAACAGGAGACTTTTTTTTAAACCCTTATTGGTTTTATTGGATCACAAAACGTAATATCCTTGTTCTTCCTTCGCTGCTGTAA
>DAOQRQ010000257.1:0-4790 GCA_035355815.1 Ferruginibacter sp.
GGGAGTGCTTCCGTCACCCAGTTTTCCAATGTACATCCCGGGCCTGAGGCGGATATGCTCCTTCCAGTCGAGGCTTTTTATGGATTCTTCGGTATAATCAAACAGGTCTTTCTCTGCCATTACTTAGTTAATTAGTTTATTTGTTAACTGGTTAATTAGTAAAGAGATTTAAACGGATTAACTAATTAACGGATTAACTTATAACCTTCCGTTCAAGGCTGCGAATATAACGGAATGCAGGGATTTTCAACGGGCTGTAATTATCCACATACAATGATAAAATGTGCGAAAAACCTGTTTGCCCGTATTTGTATTTTTGATACTCTGTTCAGGAGCATGACAAATATCTGTTCCGCTGATGTATTTGGTCATATTCCGGAAAGAACGATATTGTATTTTTACTGAAATTTAAGTCATGAAAACAATTAAACTACCGGGAGTGATTCTGCTGGCATTTTTTTTCATTTCCTGCAGCAGCACCAAACTCACATCTTCCTGGAAAGCGGCCAATACGGCCACCAAAAACTACCATAACATAATGGTATGGGGCATTCTTACCGAAAAAGACAGCGCATTGAAAGCGGATATGGAAACACACCTGGTGAACGACCTGGCAGATCTGGGCTATCATGCCATCTCTTCCCTGAGTGTTTTCGGTTCCCGCTCGTATAAAAAACTCACCGAAAAAGAGATCGTCGATCAATTCAGGAACAGCGGGGTGGATGCAGTGATCACCATTGTATTGCTGGATAAGCAGAAAGAAGAAGTATATGTGCCGCCGGGCGTTATCAATAACCCAGTTTCGCAGGACCATATTGACAAATACTATTCCAACGTATACGATAAGGTGTTTACCCCGGGATACTATATCAGTACCACCAACTATTTCTGGGAAAGCAACCTGTTTGAAGTGAACCAGGACAAGCTGGTATATTCTGCCCGTACAAAGTCATTCGATCCGGCTTCAGCCAATATGCTCGCCCACGAGCACGGGTTGCTGCTGATAAAAGATATGGCGAAGAAAAAACTGATCACCGACCAGGTGAAGAGAGAGAAAGATTAAGCTGCCGGAATTATTGTACGTTATTTTTATAGTAGCTTTATAAAAAGCATATACATGAATCTTGATCTTACAGGAAAGACTGCTGTTGTTTGCGGAAGCACACAGGGACTCGGATATGCCAGTGCCGTTGAACTTGCTTTGCTGGGATGTTCCGTTGTATTGATGGCACGCAATGAAGAAAAGCTGAAAGAAGTTATTAAAACACTCAGCCAGCTGAACGGACAAACACACCAATACCTGGTGGCTGATTTTGCAGACAACAATGCAGTAAAGGCATCCATTGATGGTTTTGTGAAGAACAATACGGTTCATATCCTGGTGAACAATACGGGGGGACCGGCCGGAGGCACAGCGCTGAATGCAAGGCCGGAGGAGTTTTTATCGGCATTCAATAGCCACCTCATCAATAACCAGCATCTTACGCAGGCTGTGGTGCCGGGAATGAAAGCGGCTGGTTTTGGCCGCATCATCAATATCATTTCCACATCGGTTAAAAGTCCTATTGCCGGACTGGGTGTTAGCAATACCATAAGAGCTGCCGTTGCCAACTGGGCAAAAACCCTGGCCACCGAACTCGGCCCCTTTGGTATTACCGTTAATAATGTACTGCCGGGTTTTACCAAAACGGTGAGGGCCGACTATGTGATCTCGTCCAAAGCAAAAGCCGCAAACATGTCTGAAGATGAAGTGATGAAGAACCTGGTTGCAGAAATTCCTGCCGGAAGAATTGGTGAGCCCCAGGAGTTTGGCGCTGCCGTTGCCTTTCTGTGCTCCCCTGCTGCTGCCTATATCAATGGAATAAATTTACCGGTTGATGGAGGAAGGCTGGGATGCCTTTAAGGATGCAGGATGCTGGATACAAGATGCCGGATAGATTCTTAAGAAAAGCATTCAATCGTTAATTGTTGCAGATAATCTCTACCCTGTATCTTGTATCCAGCATCCTGAATCCTGAATCTTGTATCCCGTATCTAAACCAGTATTAAAATAATTTTATACAAACTCAACCTAATGAATCACTTATTTCGTTTCGTGCAGACCGGATTACTTTCGATAGTCCTTCTATCCTGCCTGGCACAACCCAAGACGAGTTTAACGGCAGATCAGTTTGAAAAAGAGATAACCGGCAAAGAGAATATCCAGGTATTGGATGTAAGAACGCCGGGTGAATTCTTTTCCGGTCATATAAAAAATGCCCTGCTGGCCGACTGGACAGACACAAAGGAATTTGAACGGAGGATCTCCTTTATTGACAAGAGCAAACCGCTGTATGTATATTGTTTATCCGGTGGGCGAAGCGCTGCTGCAGCTGCCAGACTCCGTAAGATGGGCTACGAAAATGTGTATGAACTGAAAGGCGGCACCAATGCCTGGATATCGGCAGGCAAGCCGCTGGAAGGAAGCCGCAATGAAAAACAGCTAAGCATTGATGAGTTCAATAAATCCATCAACAGTTCTAAAACGGTATTGGTTGATTTTGGCGCTACCTGGTGCCCACCCTGCCGCAAAATGGAGCCTGTTTTAAAAAGCCTGGAAACAAATAATCCCGGTAAATTCTTATTGGTTAGAGTAGATGGCGGCCGTGACCAGGATATCCTTCAACAATATAAAGTAACGGCTTTACCCGTGTTCATCGTCTTTAAAGATGGCAAACCCGTTTGGCGCAAAGATGGTATGGCCGACGAGAAGGAATTGGCTGAGCAGGTAAAATAAATTACCTCAGCTTTTATTACGGCTTAGGTATTTTCCTGATGCAATTAAGAATAAGGAAAGTCCCAGGAACGCAACAAACAATCCCCCGCAATTAATGAGCACACGGGAATAACCCAGTTCTGTTACATTTATGAACGGATAAGGGTAATAACCGGTCATTTCCCCATGTATGGCTGTCCATATTAAATAGACCAATGGATAAATAAGCCATGGAAAAGCGTTTTTATATTCCAGGTTCAATTTGGGAACATAGAATATCCACAGCAATAAAAACAAACCCGGTATCACGGTATGCAGTAATTCATCCGTTATATATTGCAATCCCCGGGGCTGCCACAAAAAACGAAGGATAACATTATACACAACGCCAACAATAACAATATAAACGGTAATGGCAGTTAATGCTGTTGGCTTTGAAAAGAACCTGCCCCATCTGGACCCTGGTTTTAACCATAAACAGCTAACAGAAATTGCTGCAAGCAGGTTGGTAAGTATGGTAAAAAAACTGAAGTACCGTATCACTGTTTGTGGAAGTGAAACAATCCTGTTTTGTATAATGAGGTACAATTGTGATCCAAGGGCAAACCAGCCAAGGATGAACAGGATGATAAGATAATAAACGGGAATCCTGGCTGAGTTCTTATCCATACATTGTTCTGTTTATTCCTGTGTAAGTTCTTTTATAAAATCACTCACCAGGTAACTGATGAGCTTGCCGGTTGATCCGTCCTTCCTGCCATCAGCCAGTTGCGTGGCGCCTTCGCAAACATGCAGGTAAGCCACTTTCGCATCCTGGGCAGCAAAGGTGACATATTTTCTTGCCAGCAAGGGCGTGATACCGCTTGGCGTGGAAGCGCTGCTCAATACATTCTCCACACAATCAAGATCCAGTTCGATACCGGTATAACTGTCTTCCGTAAACCCCGTGGCATGCGCCACAGCCTGGATGAAATTCTTCCGTTCGTGAATGAAGATGTCTTCGTAACTGATATAATCCAGGAAAGGGTTATTATGAATATCCATCAATACATTCTGCGTAATATAATTTTCATGCAGGCCGATCATGCAGTATTTGCCGAGGTACCCGTCTTCCTCTGCATAACGGAAGCCATTGCCGCTGTGCCGGCCATCGGCCACATTGTAATCGGTATGTGCATCTAAATTGATGCAATTGATCTGCGAAAGCGCTACCAGCTCAGCCTTGTGCAATCCCTTTGCCACTCCCTTGATGATGGGATAGGCATTGTTGTGCCCGCCGCCAATGATCACCGGTATCTTTTTTGCTGAAGCAATCACTTTAACGAGGTTCTCCACTTCTTCGTCGATGATATGAATGGCATGACGGTATGCATTTACTTTCTCTTCATCGTTGTATGCATTATTCTCTATCAGGAATTTCACATCCCCAAAATCAAAATGACCGAGCAGTAAGATATTATCGCCGGGCAGGTGATCATTGCTTTGTATATTTAAAAAGGCAGAAAGAAAGGAAAGCCATGCCGTATCGGTTCCGCCAATGCCGTAATTGGCCTTTACACCAAAATCTTCCGGGATACCGAGGATCACATACCTGGCCGATGACTGCTGTATCACTTCGGGCCATTCTTCCCCTGGTTTGAGGTACTGAAGCCGCTCCCCTATTTTCGTTTCAAAACGACGCACTTTGGTCAGCGATAAGATATCTTCCTTGCTGTAAAACTTAAAATGTTTCATTGCCGGAAGGTAGTAAAATTCTCTATACACACTGAATTATGTAAGACCCGGGAAAAACAGCCGTGATAGGGCCATTCTTTAATCATAATACAAGAAATTATTTTTTAAAATTATTAACGGGCCGCTGATTTCCCTGCATCCCTGTTGGTATAGTATTTGTTCAGGGGCCGGTATGAAAAAACAAAACATCATCCCAGCAATTCTTCTGGCCCTCGGACTTATTTCTTCTGCAGCCGTGACTGCACAAAACCGGGGCACTGTTTCGCCTGTTCAAAAAGGCAGCATCACATTCAATGCCGGT